>DAOVRZ010000015.1:0-68168 GCA_030627905.1 Halanaerobiales bacterium | reverse complement strand
GTAGCGAAAGACAGCATTTTCAACACTTCAAGCCAATTTGGAACAACTTTTATGTGTGTTTTTAAATTAAAAGAAAAGATTAAAACAGTAAAAAACTTAATGGGATTTAGTACGAATTTGTTGATTCGACTGAATAGTTACCTATTTTTTTATATTAACTTTGTAATTATATTTATCTAGCAAGTTCATTTTTATTAATCCCTTCATAAGCACTAATTAAAATAGCTGAAACACTAGTAAAATCATGGGTTCTGGCGTTGTAGTCGCACTACCGTCTCCACATGCTAAAATATAGTGAATATATTCACTAAAAAATTCTTCAAAATAATACCAAACGGTATTATTTGTAGATATGTTCACCATTCTCTAGAAAAAGAAAATCGTTAAATTTACTTAACAAATAAATATCTTGGAGTTTTCTTCATGTATTCAAAATACTTATCTCCATATTGATCTATACAATACTTTTCCTGTGCTTTTAATGAAGGGTATGAAAGTATCGCAAATAAAAGAGCACATATAATCACTATCCATGTTTCTGAAACTATACCAATCCCAATCCACATAATAAAATTCATTACTTGCATTGGATGTCTTGATATTTTATATATTCCATCAGTTACTGATTCTGATAAATCTACTTTTGAAAAAGTCCACATTGCATAAACTGATGAAAATAATCCTACTAGATAAATAATCGTTCCAACATAAAAATAAAATGTGAATGGGTTTATCGGTATGAAAATCGAATAAATAATTAACCCTTTGCCAAAAACAAATGTTACAAATCCCGAAATAAATTTCTCTATGTCTTTTTTATATTTGGGAAATGTCAGAATTCTTTTTTTCTTATCCTTTAAAATTTTATTCATAACTAAAATACTAACAATTCCATAAAACAATGGATACCACCAAATATTTAGTAGTCCAAATGAATGTTCTGGAAATAATTGCATATAAAAACCTCCTATTATAACTTATACGCTTCTCCTACAGTGAAAATGTATATTTTGGCATTTAACTCTTTTTCAAAAATATCTAACGCATAATCACAAGAATCATGTGGTGATAAAAATACTTTCTCTGCTCCTCTTCCATTTTTTATTGGAAAATGCAAGCCTCCTCCAATGGCATATATTTTTGTATCAGACATTTTCCTTACCATACTTACAATAACTTCTAAAGTAGGATGTCCACAACCTGTAAAAATAACTAGCCCTTTATTTTTTATATTAAATACCAATGCTTGTTCCTCTGTCCAACCGAAGAAAAACAAACTTCTTGCAAGGGGTCCAGTTGATGCAATTTCAGCACATAATATTTGTGGTCTATCTACAACTATTGATTTCATTTCTCTAATATTTCCTCTTTCAGGAATATAGCAATTTTTATTTCTCCTCTTTATTATTTAACTAATTTACCAGCAAACTTACCTGGTGTGACATTATAAATATCATTGATATAACATAATACTAAGCTTATCTTTGATAGCTCTATGCTACTGTCTTTAAAACTATTTTTGAATTTCTCAATTTCACTACAATATTCATGTTCATCTTCTTTTGATATCTTGTAACCCTTCAATTGATAACCCTCAATTTGATTCCAAATAACAACTGAAATATTTTTATTGGCTGTACAATCAAAGTATTTCATGTCACTATTACTAACACCTAATATGATAATATTTTCAAAAATTCTTTTAAACTTAATAAATTGAATTTCAGATTTATGATTACTGTTGAGTACTGCACTATAACAATTTTGGCACTTATTTAAATACTCAATAATATCATTTCTATTTTTCCTCATATCGTTTCCCTCCTATATATTTACTATCTCAAACTTTTCAACATTCATAAGTACAATACCTTTGCAATTTATCTTTATATTTTTGTTCTTAGCATTCTTCTTAGCATATTTTTTAGCGCCTCTGACTGCCATCTTATACAAAAATCCTGAAGTTTTATATTGGCATCTACCACTTATTTTATATAGTACATCTCCTTCTTTAATAGAAAGAACACCATAGGAATTACTTAAAATATTATTTTTAGTCTTATCCATAAACTGATCACTAATCAATACCTTATTGTTCGAAATTAAATGCTTTGAATGAATAGGCACAATATTAGATACACCGTCTAAAGACGAAGTTGCGAATACTGCATCTTTTTTTATATTAAATATTTCTTTGTATGACTTTAAATCAGTATTCTTCTTAGATTTTATTATGGATATTATTAAAACAATTAAGGAATAAATTCCAACTAAAAACATAATCTCATCTTCGTAAACATGATACTTTGGAATTTGAATAAGCGGTGGAAAGGGAATAGCCCATACGAGTAATAATGAATAAATCAATTTATTAACCTTTGGAAGTGAACCCGTAAATAAAACCAAGGTAAACGCTGTTGTTGCACAAGGTAGTGTTCCCGGATATATAAGTTGATTGAATGAACGTCCTAATACTACTCCTATCATTGGATAAAGTATAACAATTAGAAGCAATAATATTGTAATACATCTCTTAAATCCACTTTTGGGAACAACCAACTGCATTTTCTTAGTAAAAATATCAACTGCAAAAAGTATACCTATAATAATAAATACAGCCCCTTGAATTTGTCTTAGGGGTGATGGGAACCCTTTGCCTAAGACAACAAAAAAAACACTACCAATCCATAAGTTGCAAAAAGATAAGTACCCCTTCATTGCTACATTTGCTTTTGTCTCTGATCCATAAATTAAATATAAAGTTACAATAATCCCAACTAACATAACCACCAATTGCATTGGAAAAATACTTTGATTGTAATTTGAAATAACATTCCACCATTCCTGTGAATTCAACATAAAAATCACTCCTTTTATTAACCTGGTTAACAATGTCTTAATTATTTACCAGCAAGTTTTATGCTGGCAAATGTTTAAACATACTATTTAATTATTGTTTATTATTTAACTTCTCAACTTCTAAAGCCAATTCATTTAAAAATGATTCTAAAAAATCTATTTGATTCTTATCAAGACGGGATAGAATGTTGTATATTGAATTGAACACCTCTTTACTGAATGTTTCATGTCCTAAATATGCAATCAACCCCTTCTCCGTCAGATTGAAAACCACTTCCTTTTTATTGCTCAACTGTTTACTTTTTGTTATCAAATCTTTCGCAAGTAATTTTTTTACGAATTTTGAAGTCCCACTCTTTGAAATATCTAATTTTTCCGCTAGTTCAGTAAGATTAATATTCGCATTATTCCCAATTGCTTGCAGGGTGTGTATTTCAGAACTGTAGAGTAAATCTCCAGTTCCAAAATCCCTTGGAATACTTTCAAATTCATTAAATCCGCTTATTGATTTAAAATATAATTCAATAATTCTTTCATAACTTTTCATGTAATCACCATCATTATTATACACCAGGTTAATAATATTGTCAAGAATTTTATCAATCATAATTATAGATTTAAATATATATCAAAATCATCACTAGAAAACTCTAATATATTAATTCACGCATCCATCCAATAATTCATGTTTTTCCATTACAAACATACACGCAGAAGCACCATCTACCATCCTATTATTAATTCCATTACGGTGAAAAGTAATTTTTTCTGGCAAATACGAATTAAATATTGCATTATCAATGCTACACATTATTCTTGTTAATTCAGGTACATCTAAATACTTAAAAAACTCATAAAACATACATTTAGTTACTTTATAAACATATCTATTATCTGTTTGCTCAATAACTTCCATTTGATTAAGTTTTGTTGTGCCTTCATCTTTAACACGTCGCTGATATTTTACTAAATTTTCAAAAGTTCTTTCTACCTCTACATTTCTAAAATTAGCTTGTTGAATTGCCAATCCTGAGCATAATATTGTTGCTCTAATTATTTCATACGCCTTTTCTTTTCCTACTTCTTTCTTTAACCTAATATATAACCATGCAATCAGTCCATTTGAATTAATAAATTCTTTTGGTAAATCCATTTTAATAGTTTTTTTAAATTTTTTAAAAGTTAGTATAGTTTTTATAAAAAATAACATTGGATTATTAATGTATCCTTTTAATACACCTATTAAAATCATAGAACTAGCAGGTTTTGCAATGTTGTCAATGTTAGTTTTTAACATAATCATCATCCTTTCTTTATAATTACTATTCACTATCTATTTTTTCTATATGTTTCACCAAATAATCTTTTGTAAATTCAAACATTTTTAATATAGTTTCTTCATTTTCAGCAACAAATTTAAAAATTTCTTCAGGGGGTTCACCAAAAAAGTCTTTATGAAATTTTTCATGCCCCTCGTATGCTAATAATCCTTTTTCACTTAGTTCAAAATAGGTGTTTTTATTATTATCAGGTTTCTTATATCGACTTAATAACTCTTTCTGCTCTAACTTTTCTATTGTTTTAAAAATAGCACCTTTAGTAACACCTAATCTTTGTGCTATCTGAGTCATATTAATTTCATTATTATCTTGAATAAACACTAATGTATGTATCTCAGATTGGTATAACTCTATTTCAAGTGATTTTTTCAATTTCTCTGACGTGTTCCCACATACCATATCATATTGCAATTCTTATTTCAATACTCCTTTTTAGGTCTTTTTCAACGTAATTATCGCTATTTTTAGCGAATGTATAAAAGTCCAAAAACAGCCGAAACACTAGTAAAATCAACAGTTTCGGCAACATAGTCGCGTTACCGTCTCCACATGATACGTATGTTTCATATGATTAACATAGTATATCATAGTGTATTGTATCGTAATTTTTGAAGTGTTGCGAAGCTTGAAGATGCGCGAAACTATATCTTATTTCTTATTTTAATGTATTTTATTGAATCTTGCAATAACCTTGTGATGGGTGGAAAACGGGTGGAAAATTGGGATATTGCCGCCCTAGATTTTTTCCTTCTATTATATACAACTATATAAAGAGAGGTGTTAAGAATGACCAAGAGAGAACAAATTAAAGAACTAGCAGGCAAACTGATTAATAAAACTGATGATGTAGAGGTATTTGACGAAAACCTTTTATCTGCATTGCAACGACATCTGGAGAGACGGAAATATAAACTTGTTCTGACGGACGTTTGGAACGGACAAGTTACGGCTTTTGTAAGAACTTTTCCGGAACACGAAGAGGATCAAAAGAAAGCCAGCTGGCTTTTATCGCTGAATTACTAGGAGGGTGTCACCAATGACTAAGAGAGAACAGATTCGCCAGCGTTACCAAAAGATCGATCAGGAGTACAAACAAGATCAAGCGTTTGGACGTTTATGTCGTCCGGGTTTGATTAGTAGTGACATATTCAATCGTTATTACTACTGGAAGAATCCTATCGTTAAGCGACTTCGAAAAATTTTCGGGTTGAAATATTGGCAACGGATGAAGCTGTCAGAATTAGAAGGATTGATGGATATGCTGGAGGAGGACTGGAAAACAGTTCAGGCTCAAATCAAAATACATGGAGGTGTTAAGAATGACTAAAATAATAGTACCTGAGGATATTAAGTGGAAATTTGCCAAATCTGAACTAGAGTTATTTGATAGATTCAACACTGCAGTAATATCAATCAAAAAAAGTAGTGATCAATATTTGACCGATATTACTGCTTATGACCTTAAAAACATTAATGAAATTTTGAGTTTTATTGCTGATAACATTGATTTGATTAATAATAAAATCAATGTTAGGGTTTGTTTATCAGAAGAAGTAAGGGATAATATTGAAAAAGTAGAGTATCGGATTAAAGGACAGAATAAGGAGAGTGTTGCATAATGAAATTACTAAGTGTTGACGTTGGTTATATCGGTACTAAGTTTTGTGTGAACGAAGATGATATGAGGATCACGCCTTCATTTGTTAAGGAAACAGATCCCAATGAGCCAGTTATGGGAAAAATCTTAGAGGTGGAAGGTCGTAAATTCATCATTGGGGAAGCTGCACGACAAGGCAAACACTCCAATTTTACTCTTGCCCCTCGTGCTGAAGATGAAAATACATATCTTTTGATGATGGCAGCTATGGGTGAGGTATTAGATCCTGAGGATGAAGTTTTTATTATCACTGGTTTACCAGATAAAGAGCAGCCTATTTTCAAAGATCAATTCATTCAGCGTATAGAACAAATCGGCAGCTTCACTTATTGCGGTAAAGAATTCAATATCAAGATCAAGGGTGTAAAGGTGAATCTACAATCTAAAGGAATGTTTTACTCACAGGTATTTGACCAATTCGGGACCATGGATGATGGATATATGAACATGAAGGTCGGTATCATTGAAATGGGCTGGAGAACTTGCCTACTCTCTCAAATAGTCAACTTACAGTATATAGATGACTATTGTTCGACTGAGGAATTAGGCATGTACAACGTCTGCAAAGACCTTGCTGACCTGATATATGTTAAGTTCAGAGAGCAGTTTTTCCCAGAGCAATTGGAGGATGCAGTTAAGACAGGCTTACTGACTCTCTATGGCAGTAAGGAGGACATCAGTGACCTTCTGGCTGAATGCTTTAGGAAACACGTTGAGAAGATAATCAAAGTTTTGGGTAATAAGTGGCCTAACCTATCTCAACTTGATGCAGTAATGTTTGGTGGTGGAGGTATGCAACCTCTTTTTGATTCGTACATAGCCACTAGGAGGGAGTTTCAGAATAATAGCACACTGCTGGATAGGTTTACAGTTGTCAGAGGATATCACCGTTCAGGACTCTTCCAACTAGGAGGTGAGGTTGAGAATGTCCCTAATGTCGTGCCGATTGACCAAGCAAGACGAGAGGATCAGGAAATGGTGGGCTAAATTCACTAGCAGAGATGGTGGGAATAATTTGAGAAAAGCGGTTAACTTTTACCTGGACTATCGGAAATTTGAGGACTTGCTAAAATTATTGAAGATACTCAATATAGATCAAGAAGAAGCTATTAAAAGAGTTCAAGGACAGCAAGAAAACAGTTGTACTCAACCTGTACAACCTCCTAAAACTCAGAAAATAACCAAAGTACCTGTGCAACCTTTAACACCTCCTAAGCCACCAGCAGGAGATAATCAGGGCCAGCCTTCAAAGGCTGAAAAGGCTATGTTGAATTTTATGGCCGATTGATGTAATACCTTTGTATGACGTTTGTATAACGAATGTATAACAAATGTATTACAAAAAAAATAGACTTCCTGCAAATATTTTGGTATAATATAAGTAATCATTTTCATAATAGTTTTACGCGTCCTTAGGGGCGCATTTTTTTTGGAATGTTCGGGTTTGAGAATTACTGCAGGTTTTTTAACGAGAAGAATATTCGTGTTTTTGCATAAAAAAATAACCACCTTAATAGGTGGTTATTTCAAACTATTCAACTTTGGATTTGAAAGATACTCTTCAACCTCTTCCCACCAGTTAGCACTTTTTGGTTCACCTTCTATGTATTCGATTATTTTCTTAATCTCTTGAAGATTCGTTAACGAAAGATAAGTAGTTTTTTCGTTAACGGTTGATTGTGGCTTATGTGATGTAATTCCAATTTCTATATATAATATTTCGTTGATTTGCTCTATTAATTTCTGGTTACCATAAATTCTCCAACGAAGCCTATAATATTTTCTTTTTCCACTGTAGCTTGTACAGTAATCAAGAGAGCTATGTATTTCCAAGTATGCTCTCAAAAAATCTGCATGATTCTCAACATAGATGGGGTAAGATCTTTCTTCACCCCATCTATTAACCCATCCATTTTCTTCTAAAATTTCTCTAACAAAGTCATATGGTATTTTAATGCAATAATATTTTTTTGTTTTTTCTTGGATTGGATATACAGATTTGGTTAATTTAAAAGCTTCTTTGAGAAAATCTGAGTAATACCTATCTTTGTGCCTAACAACAAAGTATTCTGAATATCCTTCTTTGACGAGACTCCCGATTGACCATAAAATTCCTAAAATATAATCGTCCATTACCGTATTTCCAACCTGCATCTCTCTACTTTTTTTATTGCTTTGTTTTTCTTTTTTATTTTTTGTTTTATTCCTTTTAAATTTTTTTCGAATTCCATTTTAGCTTTGTAATCAACATAATTGTTATTACTAGGTATCAAGAACCTATCTTTACCCCAAAGAAGAGCCTCGATAATAACTAGCTCTTCTTTTGAAAAGTCTATCTTACACTCATCAACTTCCATGTATTCGAGCATTTTGTCTCGAATTTTTTCTATTTTTGAATCTATTTTTCTTATATTGCTAATTATTTTTCTACCTTGACTTTTTGCAACTTCTAGATTTTTCAGCATTGCGTGAGCAAATGATGCTACAATCAACACTTCGCCTTTAATGAGTTTCATCTTATCTTTCCTCCTTATATAAAGTAGTTAACCTAGCCATATAGGCAGGTTAGTTTTCACTTCATCATTTGTAAGAATTTTATAATTGTCACAAATGATTTTTCCACGCGAACTCGTTAGTTGATCACCCTTGATTAAGTATCGCACCTCGAAAGGAGGTTTAAGTTCCTTGTATAGCTTTTCGCCTTGCCCCCCAGTTAAAGCAAACAATAATGCTTTTTCCAGGGTTCTGCTCTATCCATTCTTCTAATTTTGAAAACCCAATTTCACAATCCAGTGTTAAAACTGGATTTACATTGAAAATATGTTGACTTCCTTCTTAGATTTTTTTGCAGGTATTTGCCGACCTGCGACGGCTTGAAACTTATTGACATACTATCCATTTAATTACTTCGTTAAAATCATCTTGGTTTGGATTATGGCAATTGGCAACGTCTTGATCGCTTGGATAATCGTCAAAACCTAGCCATTCTACACCTTCATTTTCGGGGTACACACGCAATAATACGTGTGTCACCTCATTGTTTCCTATAACTAATTCATCAGCATCGCTGTCGAAGTAGGATTTTAATTCTTCTTCTTCGAGGACTTTCTCCCAACATTCACCTTCGTTGTTGTCTTTTCTATCGAAACCAGCTTGCATCAACTGGTTTCTAATAGGATTCTCTAACCTATCTCTCTCTATCTTTTCTGCAACTGCTACTGTGATCAATTCAGTAACATTTCTGTAGCCCATCCCAGCAACATGTTTCTCAATATCTTCCTTGACTTTCACACTGAAATTAACTGATGTTTTCTTTAACATTCTAACCACTCCTTTTTATTTTTTATATTGCTAATTTATAATTTTTGCCATTAAGAGGAAAGTAACCAACTTTCAAACTCTCAGTAATTTCTTCTAACTCAGAGGTCATACCAGGTCTAGATATGTTACAAAATCCTTTTTCGGCAGCAAGACCGATCCATAGCTTACCTCTGCGACTTTCGCAGTAGATTCTTTTCTTTCCGTATTTTTCCCAAACATTAACGCTGGAAAAGGATTTTTTGCAAGCTTCAATGATTTCGTCTACACTAACCTCTTTACTCTCTTCCTTACTTTCCTTCCACGCTTGACGGAGTGCAAAACTCATTCTAGCTTGATAATGTCCGTCCAATGTCCTTGCGATTTCGTGTGCTCTTTTCATGATATTTTTCATCTCCGCCAACTCCTTTAGTTTTGTGTGTTCTTCTTGATGTATTAATTATACCGCACATACGGTATAATGTCAAGAGGTTTTTTAATCTTTTTTAAATATTTCTGCAAATAAAAAAAGACCACCCTTAGGGGTGGCCAAATGTTATTACTGAGCTTTATAACCAATTTCAAATCCATCTTTATGTTTATAAGGTTTCAATTCCAATCTTTTAACATCAAAACGAAGTTGCTCTTTTGGTATCTGAAGAACGTCCTCAGCTTTAATCTCTCCGCCATTTGCAACCATTTTCTCATATGCCCAATGGACACATTTTTCTAACCAGGAACTAGGTAAACTTATCTTGAATCTCTTTTGAATCTCATTGTTTAGATATTGAACTGCAAGTAGGAACTTTTCTTCTCCAAACAAGGTAACAAATTGCTCTGCAGCTGCTACTGCGATAGTAGCGTATTTCTTCCCTATCTTATCCTTTAACAATGCAAAGATAATCCTTTTCCCGAAAATCTTTAGGACCACTGCTAGAAGCAAGATACCTACAGCAACAACAGGATTTAAACCATACACCCAATCAAAAAGTGAATTAAAAATGTTAGCCATTTAAATACACGCTCCTTTTAAGTTTTATTTAAGAAATTCTCTCTAACTCGTCGATTACTTCAACAGTTATTTCTTTGGCATCTCCTACAACTTTCATAAGCTTTCTTAAAGCCAATCTACTATTGTAGACTGCATCTTTACCAGCTCGCGTTCCTGGTAAAATACATCCTCGTGTATTTCGTGGCCAGTTACCTACATGAATAAGGATGTATGTCCGACCATGGGCATCCTCCAAACGAATACACTTTCCAAACTTCCTACTGCGGTAAATTTCAGCCTTATAAGTACCGGCTAAGATTCTTGATATGTTTCTCTGATTGCCTCGATCTGGTAGCTCCAGACAGAAGCATTCAAATTTACCTGGTATTACGATCTTTCCAATAGTACTTTTTCCCGATTGCCACAATCTAAATATTTGAATCTTCATCTCATCACCCTTTCGTTATAAATTTTAAAAATTCGAGCAAGGCAAAAATAAAAGCTGGACTAGCAAATGCAGTTATAATCTTGCATCTACTTTTCCAACTTTCTGCTCGTGCTTTGGCTTCTTCTTCTTTTTCTGCACTATGTTGACTGAGTACAGTTTTAAAAATGTCTACTATATCCCCTTCTGGTCGCTTTATGGCTTCCTTCAAATCAGCTTTGATTCTGCTATGGCGTTAAAAATTGTTTTTGTCTGCTCTTTGATTGAGACAATTTCACGGACTAAAGTTTCATGTTGGGTGCAAGTGTTGGGGTTCATTCCGTCACCTCCCTCCCTTTGAAATACGAACATCAAATTTTTATCGATATGAAAATTACATTCAAAACCCGAACATTAAATTTTTATCGATTTAAAATCGTTCGGATTTTGGGGTAAAATCATAGGTTATATTACCCATGTTAAAGAGATATCCGTAAGGTTTAAAATCCACCCTTTTTAGATATCCCTAGGGTTTTAATACCACCTTTCAAATAAAAATAACTCCTGAGTGGAGTTAAGCAGTTTCTTTCGATTCAGTTTCTTTGGTCTCTATCTTTTCGTCTGGATCTAGTTTGCTTTCCAGGTACTGAACTACTCCAACCTGTGCAATCATTTTTTCATGTGCAATTTGTACTGTTTGATTTGCTCTGTAATTAGTTTTTTCAAAGTTGATCCGAGATTGTTTTAATTCCTCTTTTGCTTGCTCTAACTCTTTTTTAATATCAAAGTTTTTCATTTTACATTCCTCCAGTTAGTTTTTTGTGTAAATAAAAATAACCCCATTTCTGAGGTTATTTAATATTTCTATGTTTATTCAAATATTCCATCTGGACTATATTCATACATTACACTGCAACTAGGTTTAGTCCAAGTGATACCGATTCCAGCTATTTGAAACTTAACATATCCACCATTTTTCGTCCTTATAAAATATATAAAATCCCATACGTTCTCATCTTCTTCACCCCATATTGCCCCTTCGCTACTATAATCATATCCTGATATATCTTTAAGACTATCAAGAGCCTCATACATTAGGATTTGTTCTGAAGGTATTTTAGTAAATCCATATGGGGCGTTCAAAATATTATTTTTAAATTCTAAATCCCCGCCATTTTCTACGTTGCTAGCTGTCTCAAAATCGAATAATTCTGTTACACCATCAACTTTGACCATATCAGCAATAGGGTAAACCTTATATTCAAGAGTTGCTTGTATTGATTCAGAATCAATAACGGTAGTTGTTATTATTGTGCCTTTACCAGCTTCGCCGAAACTTACCGTAACTGATTCATTTGTTTTTTCGCTAATACTATGAGTAGGATGCTCAGAAAAAACATAATCAAAAATGGCGTCTGGAACAATGTCGCCATTTTCATCTCTTAATATAGCCTTTACAGTTATTGTTGTTATAATAAATGGTGTATTAACTTCTGTGTATTTTTTATCCATTTCTATCGATAATAAATTCACTGAACTCGCCTCACTTCCACCTGAATTTTTCCAATTCAATTCAATCGAATACTTATTAATATCATATTGAGGACTACAACCACCAACAACCAAAGTCATTATCATAATTACAAAAACCACAATTTTAAAATTTTTCATTTAAACCCCTCCTTTTTTTTATTATACCACTATGTTACAGTGTATACAATATTTTTTTATGAAAAATTACAAATTAACTTTTATAACTTTATAACTATACGTTCGACTTACAAAACCCACATTTTTTATTCTAAGGTAAGTTCTCCCATTTGAGCGATATAGATACGCATGTGGTGTATCTGACTTTGTATATTCGACGATTGTTTGGCCACAATTGACATAAAATATATACATTGAGTTTACAGTCACTCCAAGATCTATATCCTTCCCTAAGTTGAGACCTATGGATACTGACGAGCTTTCACTAGCTACATCATAAGTAGCAACTTTACTTCCTTCTGCTTCTAATGTACCAGAGAATATTCCGCCCCCACTAGGAGTTACTTTCATAATAGGGTCTACATAAGTAGCCCCTATATAATAATATTGCAAAACGTCACCATTGCCCTTCGCTTGAAAACCTCCATAATTTGTTCCTGCATAGCCTTTAAAACTTGAACCTAACGTCCAACCTCCTATATCGCCTTTTATTTCTATATCGCCAGTATCTTGGTTTAAAGTTATGGGACGTACTCCATCAGCTAATATATTCTTTTCTGATATTACCTTCCCATGCTTGAAAATAAAATCTGCATAACTTATGCCTGTATTATACATGCTGTCGAAGACTAAACTATGTTCATTGGTTTCAATATCGGCTATGTGATCAATAAAGGCTCTTGCTGATTTTGTGCCATCATTACGATAAAATTTTAACTGTCTTGTTAGTTCGTTATTTACTAACTGTACATCTCCATATGCTATAGATGTGTTAGCATATAATCTTAGTTCCTCGAAGTTCGCTGTTCCTACCTTAGATAATATAAAACTATCTTTTGAACTCTGTAGATAAGCATACATAGAATCATTTAAAAGGAATCTCATATCTCCAAAGTCAGATGTAAGTATTAAAGGTAGTGAATCACCGCCAGAATTGACAGTTAATGGGCCGGTCATATCATCTCCTGCTCTATTTACAGGGGTGTAGGTATGATGATTGCCAGAATGGAAAACTATATCAGAATTATATATAAAATTAGTATCTGGTATAGTTGATGATAACCTAATACCTCCATCGTTTGCCATCCCTACGAAACCTTGACGGTTCCCTTGGCCGTCTTCGAACTCTATATAGTTCCAACCGCCTTCAGGAACTGCATTGTCGCTACCTGCATCCATCTGACGTAATGACAAAATACTATCGACGGTACTTTCAATTGTAACACTACCTGAGATTAACCCTCCTGCTTGAGGAAAAGGTACATAATCATGATGATTGCCTGCATGAAATATTCCTTTTGCGTTTCCATCTTGATACGCCCAAGGAGTGCCTGAGTTGCTGAATGAAAAGATTTTATCCCACGCAATGCCATCGTCTGACACCTCTGCGTGGACTATCTGGTCGTTATTAAAATCCTTCCTGAATCTGAAATGCTCTTGTATTTTCAATCCTGTAGTTTGTAGCGTTCCTGTCATTGGTATTGAACCATCATTTTTTATATAGTTTTCTGATAAATATTCTATATTTCCTTCAATTCTATTGAAGTCTGTTGGTGTTGGTACACTAGTAGCAACCCAATTTCTAAAAGGTGTTACCCAACTCATTATATTTTCCTCCCCTCTGTCTGTGCTGTAAGTCCTCCGTCATATTCTATATTTTGACGAGTAACGTAAAATTTAGAGTTTCCATATCTTTCTTCTACCTCTATTTCATCAGCCAGAAGTAAGGCAGGATTACCACGCCAGTCTAAAGATAAATCTCTTCGTGGATCTTTAAAAGATGAAAGGAGTTTACTTGCTATTTTTCGGGATATCTCTTCAGTTTGTATTAAATGGTTCGCTGGCAGTTCAAACTCTAAACGGCCGTTATCAATAATGCTTTCTGGATCACTTTCAGTAATTCTTTCAGAGCCTTGAATTTTTAATATTTTGCCATTCGCAACGATAATACAAGATTCCTCTGTTATCCCTTGATTTGTTAGGCTGACATTGGCTCCCCAAGAGTAATAACTGACATCGGTTATTATTATATTGGTAGTTTCTTCAAGGCTTACTGTGGCTTCTATGACAGGCTTATCACTATAAAATATAGTGATACTCTTTGTATCACCAGCACCCACTAAAACAGGCTCATTAGACCTGTAAACCTCCTGAATTTCTGTAGGCTTTAGAGGTTGAGTATTTACAACTATATAATTTGCAATCTGTGAAGAATTCGTTGGTCTGCTTCTGTTAATATAGTTATCTCTTGTAATTACATAGGCTTCAGTTGTTCGACTTTCGATAAAAGAAGCACCTTCAATCCTGATCACGCCTTCACGATCTGCATATACTTGCCCTAAGCAAGCTTCAGCAATTTTTCTTAGTGCCTCTCTATGTCTAACAGGATTGAAGTATGACCACGGTATTACATCATCCTTTAATTCATCGTCGATCCAATACTCAGATTCCTTTAGTCCTGCATGTTCTAATATCATTACTGCAAGATCATACAAGCTAATATTTTGTAGTACCTGGCTAATTGAGAATGTTGTTCCTCTAAGTAGTTCCAGCCTATCACGTCCAGAAGTTGAAGCCCAAATTTCAGTCTCTGGTACATTCCAATCACCTGAATAAAAAACACCCAATGGAACCCATTCGACGCTTTTGTCATGTAACTCTATTCCTAAAAACGGTTTTATTCTTCGATTCTTTTTAATAAGTTGATATAGTCTCGAAGTGCTATTTTCCGCATCAAAGATACGGTCAATATTACTGAGCTTTATATCAACTTCGTTTGATGATATATTCCCTATTGGTAGGCTGCCATTTGCAACTTCTCGCTCTTCTAACAAACTTATAAACATAATATCATCTGCTAAATATTCCTCCTGGATAGAAGTAAAAAACTCAAGAATTTTTACTTGCTTACCTTCATGACTCCACTTTTTTATTTGTAACTCTATTTTTGTTACTGATAAAATCTGAAGATCACTAATATCTTTTACCCATTCTATCTGGTCGTTTCCGATTATAGACTCTGAGTGTACAATAGTTGATTCGTCGTAAAGGTTAATTACAAAGTCAACTGGCCACTCTTGCCTTAATGAGTCACCTATAACCTCTAACTTCCTTACAGGACGTGAGAAGAAGGTAATTATTAAGGTAGGATAAGGATTAGAGAATAAACCACCTACCCCAGCTATTGAAGTACCCCACCAACCCATCTGATATTTAGGATTTTCTTCATCAGGTGCTAATGAATAAGTACCATCTAAAATCCATGAGCCATCAAGTGAAGCCCATTTTTTAGATGGTACTTTGATATTGTCTGCTACTTGTTGGGGATATGATATATTATCCCCTTCATTCACTGACACCTCTATTGACTGATCTATAAAGGTGTCAGTCCAGTCAATTAATACTTTGCCATGTATTCTGCGTTTACCAGCTATAACTGCATCTAAAAAACTTTGACTAACTGCATACATGGCTATTCCTCCTCTAATGTAATACTCACATTTTGAGTGTATTGTGGCTTAAAACGGTATAGCTCACGCGGTAATGAGGTTAGATATACCGTTTTATTGTGGCTACCTTCTGCATCTTCATATTCAAAACTAACCGAATTACCAGCCCTGAATATATTAATGAATGTCATAGCATCATCAGGTAATAATCCTTTGTAAGATAGAGAATATTTATTCTTAATTGCCACAACATCTTTAACCATTCGACCTGATGCCATTCTTTCAGTTTTACAAATTTGTTTTTCATCAATGGGAATATCATCTGGTGTGGGTATTTTAATTCCGTTTAGTTTCATTAAGTCGCACCACCCAACCTTGTAGTTTCACCAATACGAAACTTACTCAGCGTTCTTTCAAGCTTTTTAAGTCCTAGATCATCAGCAACCAAAGTTCCAATGTGAAGATGTAATTCTGCTGGTCTTGAAGAGGAAGTTGCTACTGCTACTGGTTGTGGCATATTAGCAGCAATGTTTCTGCCTAACTCACTAAATACAGATTGATTCAAAGGAAGCACTGCCTCATTGTCCGCACCTTCTCCGATCAAAGCCATTGTAGGTGCAACAACTTTACCTCCTGTAGCAAGTCCTCTAATGGCTCCCTTTAAACCTTCAAAGCCAGCCATAGTAAGTGCCAGCTTTGGTAATGCTGCTCCTAGCTTCGCAAGACTCACGCCCCAATCCCATGTAGCATTAGCCCAAGCAATACCTGTAGCTGCAAGTTGTGAGGCTATTACTTGTTTTTCTAACATGGTAATGAGATTTAGAAGCATATCTTTCATGGCTTCCTTAAAGGTTTTTTGACCACTTGCGATAGTATCAACAAAACTAACAAGTGAATCTGACCATTTTCCAGTTACACCCTCAATTATTTTCTTTTCATCTTCTGCCTGTTTCTTCTTAATTTCAAGATCTGCATCCTTGATTTTTTGCTCTTCTTGAGTATAAAATTCTAAAATGGCGGTTTTGTCTACTCCTAGCTCCTCGGCTTTTTTTAATGCTTCCTGCTTCTCGGCTTCTAAAATTTCTGCTCTCGTGCCAGATTGTTCTAAAACTTTATTAGTCCAACCTTCTTCAAAAGTAGCTAAAGTTTCAGCTTTCTTTTGTTCGGCTTCAAGTTGTGCTTTTCTAGTTTGCTCGTCTAATTTATCCTGTACTTCTTGTTTTTTCTGCTTTTCCTCTGTTGCTTTGTCTAATATCTCTTGCTCTATTTGAGCGTAATAAGCAAGTATGGCTGTCTTATCTGCTCCGAGTTCTTCAGCTTCCTTTAATGCTTCTTGCTTCTCTTCTTCTAACTTTTTCAGTCTTGAAGCAGTAGCATTAAATAATTTTTTAGTCCATTCACTTTCAAACTTTTCTCTAATCTTAACTTGTTCTTCTGCTGCATCTTCAATAATTGCTGTCTGTAAATCTGTTTTTTCTTCAACTATTGTGTTCTGATCTTCTAAGCCAGTTTCAATAATGTTATTTTGTTCTTCCATGTTAGTATCAATTATATTAGTCTGTTCTTCTGCATTAACTTCTATAGTTTCAGTTTGATTTGCTAACTCCTCTTCTGTGGTCTTTGTCATACCAGTCATAGAAGAAATGATGCTTTTTACATCATCAAAAATAGCACTTCCTAAATCCCCAAAAGATACTCCCATATTTTTAGTGGCTTCTTGAAGTTTCTTTCCATTCTCTGTTGCCTGATCTTTCAACTCTTGAATCTTTAATGCTGAAGAGTCCACGCTGTCAGTTATAGAGTCCTTTAAACCTTTGAATTTGTCCCCTACTCCAAATGGGATCTTTTCAAGTACTCCTAACTTTTCAATCATAAAGTTAACTGCACCTAATACAGCAGTTTTCATGCCTTCAAAAGCAATTTTCACGCCGATTACGAGTCCTTGGACGGAAGCTTTTATTACTTCCCAGATTGCTCCTAGGGAGTCTTTTACTTGTTCCCAATTTCGATATACTTCAATTGCTACAGTTGCCAGTGCTGCTATAACTGCAACTGTTCCGACTACTGGAAGAGATATGCCACCTATTACTGTTCCTAATTTCGTCATAAGCGGTACTAATGCTCCTACTCCTGTTGTGATTTTACCAACAACAATTAGAACAGGCCCAAGTGCTGCCGCTAACCCAGCTAATCCAAGGATTAATTTTTGAGTTTTAGGACTTAGATTAGTAAACCAAGTTACTAATCCAGAAACTTTTGAAGCTAGATGTTGAGCTGCAGGCACTAAATTATTTTGGATAATAGGAATCAAACTTTTAAAGGCTGGCATAAGTTTTGTACCGATATTAGTCGTTACTGCTCCTAGTGACCTTTTTATCTGATCCATTGTATCAGTGAACATCACACCTGCATCTATTGATTCATCAGAAAGAACTAAGCCTAGATCATGAGCTTGCTTAGTCATTTCTTCTACTGCTCCTGAATTTGCATTTAATAGAGGTAATAATTCCTGTCCTGATCTACTGAATAAATCCTGAGCTAAAGCGGCTTTCTCTGCTCCATCTTCCATCTCATTAAATCGCTCAACAGTTAACTTGAAAATATCTTCTTGCGAAAGGTCTTTTATATCATCGAAACTTATACCAAGCTTTTGGAAAGCTTCTGATCCTTTTCCTGTACCAGTTTCTAAATCTGCCATCCTCTGAACCATTACTTTCATGCCACTTTGTAATGATTCCATTGAAGATCCACTCTGACTTAGTACAAATTCTAGCTCTTGAAAACTTTTTCGGGATAATCCTAGTCGTTGGCTTAGTTTGTCGATTCGATCCGTTGCACCTGCCGCTTTAGTAGCCATTACTGTTATTGCTGTTCCTACGGCAGCAATGGGTAATGAAATGCTTGTGGTCATACTTTTGCCAACGCTGGACATCTTATCACCGATTGACCTTAATTTATCTCCAATCGCCTGCATTTTTTGAGCAAATAACTCTGACTTAGAATTAGTACTGCCTAATTGAGTTTTAAACTTATCTAACTGCTGTTCGGCATTTACTATTTCTCTTTCAAATGCTCTATATTGACCAGCGCTAATTTCTCCATTCTTAAACTGCTCGTTAACCTGTTCCTGAGCAGTTTTGAGTTTATTAAGTTTTTCTTCTGAATTCTTGACTGCATCACCCAATAACTTCTGCTTCTGTGCAACTAATTCAGTGTTTTTAGGATCTAATTTAAGAAGTTTTTCAACTTGCCAAAGTTCTCTTTGAATATTTTTTGCGTGTTTATTGACATCACCCAAAGCCTTAGCAAGCCCTGTAGTATCACTTCCTATAGTTACATTTATACCTTTGATATTCTCAGCCACGGTTTCACCCCCCACAATGAGAACCCCCTAGCAAGCGTTAGGAGGTTCCAAAAAATGAATCAATATCTTCCTGTGTTGCTTTCTTCTCTTTTTCTCTTCCAGTGTAAATGTCGGCAAACTTAATAAAATCATTTACCGTAAATTCATTTAATTCCCAAAATGATAAACTCATTTTCTTAGCACTTGCTATTATTCTTAAATCTAATCGTTCTGGGGTTTCATTATCTTGGGAGTTGTTGGAGTTGCTTTCCTGATCCACTTCCACGAAAAAAGCCATTTTCGGCTTCACCTATGACTTCTAGCATAAATCCTTCGTCGCTAAAGTCAACGCTTTCTAATCCTTCTAACCATTTTTCAAAGTTAGAAAACTGCTTACCAAAGTTGTGAGCCTTATTCATTGCCCATACCATTTGCAAAAGCTTCACGGAATCCATTTTGGTTAAGTCGTCAGCCATTTCAGTTAAACTTACCAAATCACCAATTAAATCTTTCTTGAATTCTTGCCTATAATACAAAAGGGCTAAAGGTGTAGCCCTTAGCCCTAATTCTTTACCGTCTATAGTTATTGTTCTCATTTTATGCAGCCGCCTCCTTTGGCAATGTTACGGCATCAAAGAAACCGTTGTAAACTATTGCATTAGTCTCACTTAGTTCCAGAACGCCTTTAACAATTTTCTTACTGTTAACTTCGATAGGTAAGATAGTAAGATTCAAAGAATCAGTTGAAGGTGTAACTGAATTCGTCTTTGAAGAATATTCTTTAGAAGGTCGGCTCGCTTTGCAATCATAGTATACAAACCTTCTATTTTTTTTATCTCCCTTTACTTGCCCCATTAAGGCAAATTTCTTCGCTTTACCATCTGCAACTTCCACCAACATTCCATTATCATCAATTTCCCAACCTAGCATTTCAGCTTTCACAATATCAGGAATAAGAAATGCTTCAAGAGTTGCTGTATATCCATCGTTAGTTGTTTCTGTGTGGTATAAGATGTTATCGGCATAAAATTTTGATTCCTCGCCCTGCGCACTCGGGCTAAGCTTTATGATTCCAGCTATAGCTATAGGTACTTTCCACGCAGGTGGTTGTGCTGCTTCTGTATCAAAAAAAGCTATGTGAAATTGTTCTAAACCAAAAATAATTTTGTTTTTATCCATTGTTTTAACCTCCTGTAATTATATAAGTTGAACTTCATAAATGACTTGGATTAACTCTTCACTTTCCAAAAAAAATTCTACCTTGCTATAAGGTAGCCTCAACTCTTTCAATTTGTCCTGGACTAATTTTTCAGTACCAGGATCTTTTTTAGATGTATAGAGTTCAATTTGAAAATTCTCTATATCAACATAGTTTTGATTATCTGCCACAAAATCACTGCCATAAGCGAATTGATAAGTAATGAATGGTGGCAATGGTGCAGGATTCTTTTTAGTATCTTTGAATTCTCTATATGCTACAGGAATTGTAGTACTTTCTAAGGCTTGCGCAAGTTCGGACTGTTGCAAGTTAACCACCTCTCTTAATAATCTGCTTAACTCTCTCCACAAATGGTGGTTCGTGTTTATCATATGCAGGTCTTACATGAGGAAAAGCTCTGACTCTACCACCATTTTGTTTTGCATGGCCAAACTCTAAAAGATGAACACGCCACGATTCTTTTTTATTCCATATAACGCGCCTTTTGTTTCCATCTTTTCTTTGTTGAGTAGACTTAAACCCTTTAATATATCTGCCAGTATTTTTTGGTGCAGTTGCTTTGATTTCTTTTAAAATAAGTTTGGCTATTTCATCTACTTCTTTCTCAATAGCCTCCGTTACATCCTCAGTGTACTCCTGCACCGCTTTTGTAATCTCGTTGGCTAGTTGATCTATTGAGATATTAACCATTAGCCATCACCTCTTACACGTCAAACGTATTTTTTCGCCTTTACCTTCTGTCCTAACTATTTCATAAGTCACGCCATCATGTTTAAGTTTTTCTTCATCCTTATATTCAAAAGAATATATTTCAAAACGCTTGGATATTTTTAACCCTGATGCAGCTGCATTATAATATTCGTTTGATGATACAGAGAACTCATTTGCAAATACTCTTCTTTCAGTATCCTGCTCTATTTGATTTTTTAGATCATCAGTAACGATTTCGGTAGATAAAAGATAGATGACTTGATTATGCCTCATCTTCAATCACCGTGTATTCTACCGATAAACTTAAATGCTGTTTTAACATATCAAAAGATTGTTGAAACTTCTCTGCTTCGGGATTGTCATATCCAAAATTAGCCTTACAGTATACTTTTATTGCTCTTTTGATTAGTGGATCTGTATCTTCGATTTTATTAACTCCTGATAGTTTCAAGTCAGCTTTTGCCGCATCGATTAAATCCTGAATATCACCATCAAGATCATTTACTGATATTCTTAAAGTACTTTTAACACTTTCTAACACAGTATCACCTCTTTAGAAAGATAAGAAAGGGTTTATCCCTCTCTTTTATACACCTTTCTTGATTAGAATAACGCCTTTAGGATCAAGAATTTTTCCATCTGCAATAAGTATAGCTTTGTTGATCCATTGGTTAGTGTCGTGATCTAACCATCTAAAGGTTTTCATTTGCATATTGGAGTTTATGCAGTAATCTTTGAGTTTGCAGAAAATCACAACAACATCATCAGTATTTGCAGAATCGTAAGGTGTAACAATGTCATCTTCTACTAAAATTACATCTCTACCATTAAATCTTTCCTGTGTTTTATCTTTTGTAACATTATAATTAATTCTACCAATCGGTTGGCCATTAGCATCATTCATGTTGTCAATGTACCCTTCGAATGTGCCTGCTGCCATAATGAAAGTTCCACCGTTTCTGTATGCAAGAGGAATTTTAGCCATTACTTTCTTTTTCCAGTCTGACCAACTAGAGAACTCAGTAGGGGATAAAACGATTAATTGGGAAGCACCAATTCTAGGATCAACAGTAAGCCCTAAAGGTTGACCCACTCCAGAACCTTTTATAATTGCAGTTTCTAAAGCTATTACCATAGCCTCGGCAGTTAACTTTGTAAATTCTGCTTCAAACATATCTAATGTAACGATTTCCGCAAGTAATGAAATTGCTATTCTGCACTCTAAGCCATGATAAGTAAAAGTTACATTTGTGTTAGAAGTAACTTTCTGATCTTCTGACCGACTATTTTCACCGATCCAAGTCGCTTTTGGTTTAAGTGTAAGAATTGGTACTTCCACGCCACCTTGAATATTTGTGCCACGAATACGGCTAAATATCTGTCCGTATTCTTTCATCTCTTTAATGATTTCTTTCATGATAGTAGTTGGAATTACTGCACCAGCATCAGTAGTAGTTGTGGTTACGTCTGCATTGCTGAGATTTGGTAATACTCCAGTTTTACAAAAATTCATAAATTCAGTACGATATTCTGCAGAATTGTATGGATCACTTACTATCGGCTTTTGATTTTGAGGAGTAATTACATTGTCTTGACCGTTATTAATATTTAAGATTTGATTAGATATTTTGCTGGTATCTTTCAAAGCGTTTAAATTAGCCTGAGCCTTTCCCCATGCTTCGAATTTTGCATCTAAATCCTTGATCTCTTGTTCTTTTGCATTGAAGCCCTCAATATTGCCTTCGTTAAGTAATTTTTCTAACTCTGCTAGCATTGCATTTCTTTTCTCTTGATACTCTTTTTGATTTTTAAACATTTAAATTTCCTCCCTTTAACTTTAATAAATTTAACCTTGCCTGAGCTAGTTTTAAATCTTTATTTTCTAGTGGATTTTGACCAGGTATTTTAATCTGGTTCCTGATTTTGTTTATTACTTCTGGTGGTAACATCATCCCATTAGTTGCACTTGCAACTAACATATTTCCTTCATCGAACATGATTTCATCTACAAAACCATGCTTCACTGCTTGCTGAGCGTTGAGCCACGTTTCTTTATTCATGAGTTCTAAAAGTTCTTCATGACTCATTCCAGTCTTTAGCCTGTAGGCGTTAGCAATCGAAACATTATAATTTTTCAAGACCTCCGCCTCGTGTTCAAATGCTCTATAGTCACCATAAGCACCAGAACCAACATTGTGCATCATAAATTGAGCGGTTGGTGAGATTGAACTTTTACCAGCCATAGCTATTACACCTGCCGCACTTGCTGCTACACCAACAATTTTGATATTTACATCTCCTGAGTAGGCTTTTAGATCAGTATATATTTCTGATCCAGCATATACATCCCCACCAGGACTATTGATGTGAACCTCTAAATCTTCTCCATTTGCTTCTACTATTTTTTTACTTACATCTTGTGGGCTAGTGGACTCTATACCAAACCAATCATAATAATATTTATCGCCATTTGATACAATGACACCTTTTACATCAATCCTCATTATCGTCGTCACCTTCCTTCACTACTGCAGTATCAAGTCTGCGAACTGGTTTATCTCCACCTTCAATAGGACCAAGTCCCATTACTTCTCTCCATTCATTAGGAGTTAAAGAACCACGATCTACCATCTGTTGTAGGTTTAGCTTAGTTTTTGCTGAAGCATATTGAAGGTTAGATGCTTCGAAGAAAATTTTGTTTCCAAAACTTCTTTGTTTTCGGTTGAATAACTTCCTGGTAAACTCTTCTGCTAGTTGTTTTGCAAGAGGTTCGATTTGACTCTCATAATATGAGTTCCATTCGTCCTCGTTGTAACTACTCTGGACTATCTTCTCATTTGTGTTGAAGAAGTTGTAAACTCGTTTTGTAGTCCTATCCATCACCGCTGCATTCGGCACGTAGGAATTTGGTTTTACTTGCTCTATATCTGCCTTAGTATCAACAGCAGCTACCCCACCAGTTCCAGTGCCAACATCCATATAACTTTTTTTAAATTCTTCAACTTGATTTGTTATATCCTTTGGTTTTAGTGTTGTTTTAAATTTTAAAAGCCATCTTATTAAATTACTGTTTTTGATTGCTTTAACAATTCCCTGATCTGTTGTATTTATAACTTCCATAAGCGACGTAATAACTTTTGCTGGGGAATCTCCAAAAATATCATTCTCATTAAAATCCTGTCGAAGGTGAATTATATCTGTATAGGGAAATGTGTGTATTTTGCCATTACTAAAACTAAACTTTAAAAACAATTCACCAGACTTTGAATGTATAGCCTCAACTGCTGTACTAGGTAAAGGGTAGATTTGATAAGGTAAACCAAAATCATCCCTGACAATTAGAGCGAATGCATTATTATTTAACTCTAATTGGGTAGTCAGTTTTTCTTGCAATAACTGACCTGTCATATATGGATTAGGCTCTTCTAACAAGAATCTAATATAAGGCTCTGGATTGATCTTCAATCCATCCTTTGATTTTCTTACATGCTTTGCTAATAGTTTTCCTATGGCTTTAGATTTTGGTCTAGTGCAGGATCTAATAATGTCAGATTGATATAATTGACCATTCCACGAATAAAACCCACTACGCTCTGTAATGAGTTCATATTTATAACCTGCGTTTTCTGTTGTTTTATTCCTGAAGAAACTAAAAAACCCCAACTTCCCACCTCCCTCTAGATCATGTTTAGGTAATCGTCTTTAAAATCATTTAACGCCACATAAGCACATATTAATGAAATAGTACCATCAATACGCCTTCTATTATCTAATCCTTTGACTGGTTGAATGTTTGCATTTATATCAGTTTTAATTTCTGTATTACTTAAACACCATTTGTCAATTGGATTATCATTATGCACTATCTTATTGGCTTTTAAATCAGCTCTTAAATTTTTCATTGGGTCACTTAATGTAAAACTACCTTGTCTTACTTTGACCATAGCCTCTTTCCCAAATTCACCTTCGAAACTCCGTAATAAACTGTCGTCAATATGCCAAGGGTCATAACCAATTTTTAAAATATACAGATCATCTTCCTCTCTTAATTCTCTAAACCATTCTAGAAAACAAATTTTATCTACTTTGTTACCTGGCCATACTCTTAATAATCCTTGTTTTTCCCATAAAGAATATGGGACACTATCACGTTCTCTTCTGTTACCATTTTTAGTCATTTCATTCAGAACAGTTTCAGGAATCCAATACATAGATTTAACATATATTTTATCGTCACCTGGTTTCATACATATAGCCTTCGCACTATTTAAGTCGATAGAATCCGCTGCATCCATTCCACCGATACCATAGTCAAAGCCCATTTCCTTAAATTTAAACTTTTCAGGGTTTTCAAGCTCTTCCCATGTAAGCCATGCACTAGCTGCGTTTTCTTTAAAATTAAAATCTTTTACCATTACAGTAGGTTTAAAGCCCGGGTCATTCTTAGCTTTTTCAACACAATCTTTTAAGAATTCAACTGATTTTATTGTGCCTAGTCCAGGGTTAGACTTTAACCACATTTCTGGTTTATCCCATTCGTCTCTGTCGTCAAGTTCATATATAAAGGGAATAAATCTATCATCTTTTATTTTCCCATCTAAGACTCCACAAGCGTAATCATATTGACTATCAAAAATACCTTCTCTTACAAAACCATTAGTAGTTATGCAAGTCAA
Organism: Halanaerobiales bacterium; assembly: GCA_030627905.1. GTDB lineage: Bacteria > Bacillota > Halanaerobiia > DY22613 > DY22613 > JAGMES01. The sequence continues at coordinate 42,492 of DAOVRZ010000015.1, read as the reverse complement.
TAACGGTTGTCGTCTACTTGACATTGATTGCTTCATTAAGTCGTATATATCACGATTTTTAATAGCTCCTAACTCATCTATGATAACCGCATGACCATTTAAACCATCTAACGAATTAGAATTACTCGCTAATGCTTTGACCATACCAAAGTTAAAAGCTGAATATAAATCAGATGCCCTTTTCTTTATGTGTTTTCTTAACAATGGGCTTTGCTTGATCATCTTATGAGCTTCACTAAATCCCTTTTTGGCCTGATCTAGTTTAGTTGCAATAAAATATACCTCTGGCGAACCCTCATCATCTGCAATTTGCATATAAATTGAATCTGCTGCAAGTTCTGTGGTTTTACCATTCTTACGTCCGCGAATATCTAAAACCTCTTGATATTGTCTTATACCTGTTTCTTCATGAATAAAGCCAAACACCGCTTGATGTTTGGCTTTTTGAAATAATATTAATTTTAATGGTTCTCCTATCTTACCTTGTGCCTGTTTACAGAAAGTTTCTATAAATTCAATAGGTCTATTTGCTTCATCTTCATTAAACACCCAAGGTTTATACTTTTCAGGGTTTCTCAATTTATCCAGCAACAACTTATAAATTTGTTTTATCCTATGACAAGCGATTATTTCTCCGTTAAGAACCTTTAAAGCGTATTCTTCTAACCATGTCATCTTTTTTTCTTAGTTAAATAATCCATCAGAGGATCAACCTCATTTTTTGGTGCTGGAGAAATATCGCTCAATTGTTTTATTATATTTGAATAATTTTTAATCATAATATTATAAGTTTTTGATGCAGGATGTTCTCGAAGTGTTTTTTGTGCGCCATTAATATACCAATGAACTGCACCTTCTTTATTAACTATTTCTTGCAATTCTTGTAACGTCGCATACATGAACGCGGCTTGCTCTATTAATCTTTGAGAAAATATTTTCTTATCTTCGTCTATATCTTTGGTGAGTTTTTTAAGTACTCTTATTTCTTTCTTAATCAACTTATCTTTTTCTATTTCATTCATAAAATCGCTTCCTTTCCCTTAACCCCCCCTCGTATGTAAAATGACGTGCGTAAAAATTGTCCTTCCCCCTCGGTCTTACTCTTTCAAGGGCTCGTGGCTTTTATGGGGGGGCTATAACTTAACGAGATCACCGTTAGCATCAAACATAAGTCCTTCACGTAAGAGTTCCTTCTTCTCTTTACCGTGTCCCTCTTGATTGTGACAGTCTTGACACTCATATATCAAGTTATCCCAATTCAATGTGATGTAAGGATCATTGATGTTCTGTGGTGTTAGCATTGTTTTATGATGTAGTATCTTACCAGGCTCAATTCTACCTTTCTCTAGGCATGTCTCACATAATCCAGTAACACTTTGTATATAAGCTTTCCTACACTCTTTCCATGCTTTAGAGTTATAGAAAGACTTAGAGAACTTTTGAGCCATATCTATACCCCAGCATCAAAAGATTTTGTAAGAGCTTCTTGGATTCTTTCTATCTGTTCTTCAGTGAAAACACCACCAGCATTAATTACTATTGTCTGCCCTTGCTGTTCGGTCTTGTTTACTTTAATGCCTAACTGATCTTCTATAGCATCACAAACATTATTAATTCGATCTACGACTTGAACATCAGGAGCTTCTAAATTGTTTAACTCTTTAAAATAGCTAAGCATTAACTCTGTTTTTTCTACATCATACATTTTTCAATCATCCTTTCTCCATCTCAATTTTTAAACTCCAGATTGTTTTTCACATTCTGTTTGTTAAGTTTCTCTTTTAACACTTCGAGAGAAGTGCTCTTTATGTATTCTTCTGAATACAACATTCCACTAATACAATGGCAATACTTCATAGGCTTATCAAATTCTGTTATTCCAACCTCTTCCATCCACTGTAATTTTTCTTTAGATATTTTGTCAGTATTCTTTTTCTTTAACTCCATCTTTAACCATCCTTTCTTTATTCTAAGTCTCCCCAAGCTTGTCGGCATTGGTGGAGTTTGTGGATTATTTTCCACTAACTAAAATCTCTTTCCAATGTTCTCCAACTATACGATCATCAATGTTCATTTCAAACCCAAAGAATTGATTCCACCTTTGAGTATTACGTTGCCTGATCTCCTGAGCTAATTCCCCAATTTCCAAAGGAATACTCTTAGCCCATTCATTGATCAAAAGTTCCATCAGGACTACCCTTTCTCTATATCCCTGTTCGGCTGCTGCAATATAAAAATCATATCCTTTCATCCCTCCACCAGTATGATGAATAGCAGTATGACACTTATCACATAGTAATATCCTTAGTGGTAATGAATCAACTAACTCTTTTAATACTCCTCTGCCACCATAACCCTTGATGATAAGATGATGAGGTATAGTTCCAAGCGGTACTTTAACACCACACTTAGGATTTTGACAACGACCTTTATCACGTAAAAAGACCTCTGCTCGGACTTGTTTACCGATAGAGGTCTTTTGTGACTTTGGTTTATTTACTTTTGATCTATTTAAACTCTTCTTAGCTTGAAGCCTTGAACGTGATTGCAATCCTTTACCCTTTTCCTTCTTCACTTTCTCTGGCTTCGGTAATGGATGAAACTCCTCAGTTAGTACACCAGAATGATTTGATATGTATGACAATCTACTCGCCTCCTCAAATAGAAAAAACCCGAAGATTTAACTCCGGGCCAACTACCTCTATAATACAAAAAGACCAACCTTGAACATTCATTCAAGATCAGTCTTTTTTGGGACGTTTAGCTCTGAGGTCGTTTACTAATTAAAGTATATACCCTCGATTTGTCAAATTCAAGTGGCATTTCGGTTGCAAAACAGTGGCGTTTTAGATTTCCTCATACTTATTAATTAGGTTGATTTTAAGAAATTCCTTAAAAGCTGCATTTCTAATTCTAATTACTGTTGTACGATCTCTATGTAATAGTCCAGCAATGTCATCATAGTTATAGCCATCGAAATATTTCATCTTGATAACTTTTCTTTGATTCGCTGTTAACCTAATCAATGCACCTTCTATAAGTACTACTCTTTTATAATATTTCTTTGCTTGATCTTTAAGATCATTACTTTTAATTGTGAAATTCTCAACCACTGAGCTTATCCTATTGCTCGCTGATGATATTACTGCTTTATAATTAATTGCACCTGGTGAACAATCTAGGTTGTCACGCTCTACAGTATTAAGTATTAAGTCGGATCTATTTTTTGTATATTCTTTGAGTATCATTGCTAATGACTTCTTATTTCGTTCCCATTCCTTCTGTTGGTCAGTCTTTTCTTTAATCATTCTTTACTAGTCCTTTCTAGGTGATCATCTAACAAGTATTCTGCAATAGCTTCCTTTACAATGTCTCTATCCTTGCTCTTCAAAAGATTTCTGATAAATTCTACTTCTTTTTGAATCCATTTTACTTTAGTATCTGCAAATCCAGGGCCTGATTCAAAATCAGGAATATATTCACTTGTTGAATTTTTATACTCTTCTTGGGTGTTATCCCAGCAGTATTTACACATCATACCTTCATCTGCTAAAAAAGGAGTAGGTCGGGTAATTACATTCTCTTCTTCACAACAATAGCTACACTTGCTGATTTCATAAATATTTTTTTCAGTCATCTTATTAACCAGTCCTTTCAGGCACGATTAAAAACACATCTATAAAAAGTCTGTCTTCATCTCTACATTTGCCATCATAAAAATTACTACTTAAAGATTTAGCAATTTCATCTGCAAAATCCATATCATTTACAGAATCCCCATATACTATTATGAATTTCCAGCCTTTATCATTGGGCTCTAACCCTTTCTTAATACATTCTGGCAATTTCTCTTTATTGTGATATATCTTAATCACTTTTACCTCTCCTCTCAATCCATACTAACTGCTGTCTTTTCTTTCATAATTCTCCCCAGCCATCCACCATAATAAGGATCACTTGCTTCTAGCTTTTCTTTGCAGCTTCTCTTTTTGCAATCTCGATTACCTTCTTTTTGCATTTATTACACATCCATTCTTTTCCTATTTTTTCATAATATCCATATATATCATTAGGACAACTTACCTCAGACTTCTCACCACAAATACCACAGGTTACTTCAATCATGTATATCAATCCCCTTTCTTTTCATCTGCCCATACAAGGGCAGTAATTAGAGCTAACCAACTCCAGTCGATTTCTTTTGCAATAACACACAAGCCAACCAATACTATCAAAAACATTCCTGTGATCCACTTTCTCCGGTTGATCAATTCAAATCACCTACCTAAAATCTTGATAATATTCTAACTAAACAGGCATACTACTACCATCTAGACGCAACACCTCTCGTAAGTTTTTTGCTCAATCCCCTTTTTAGAAATAGACTAGCTTATGGCTGGTCTATTTCTAAATCAAGGGCCAGCTTTCATTATTAAAACAAAGATACTTCCCCAATCTCTTGTTTACTAGCCTTCTTACCAACTTGCTCTATCTTCCCAAGTGGGAACTTAATCCCATTTTCAATCCGGGCCAACTCTTCAAGTAGTGCTAAAAGCTTCACAGGATTTTCTAATGGCTCTGTGCCTGATCTAAAGCATACATTTTCTCTAGTCTGCTCGTCTGAGTGTTCCAAAATAGAATCCTTATACCGTCTTTTCTTAGGTCTACCTGTAAAAGCAGTTCTTTTGAGAACCCACTGGATCATGTCCTCTTCTAAGTTTAAATAAATTGTGTAATGATGTTCTAAAGCTCCGGGTGTTTTCATTAGGTGGCAGGTATATTTAAATGTACCTTCCGATTCTTCGACGGTCATTCTAACTTGACGGATTCTCTGTAAAATCTTTTCCAATGGATTCCCTCTTTCGTATCTCTCAATTCTGGGCCAAGTTACGAGGCCACGAATAGACTAATTTGCTCTCCAATCTCTAGATCAAGTTGACTTTGTTCTATCTCTACGACTTCCACCGGCTCTACTCCAATTACAAGAGATGGAGCTGGTTCTAATAACTCTAATTGGTTTTCAGGAAAAAACAATTCTCTTCTACCGTCAGGCCATTTTACAGCCCACCATCCCTCCGAAAACCTTCTGGTTATTGTAGTAGTGATCCATAACTCCAGAGGATCCGTTTGAAAACGACCGTTATCATCAGGGATAAATACATTGACTTTGGCTCCAGGTGCAAATCCCCATTGCACGATTAACTCTAGATCTCCCTCTGTAACACGGATTTCATGTTTTTCAAAATCCGTAACATACCAGTCGTATTTTCCTTGATCGCACGCTCTTATGATCTCACGTATCTCGGGATCTACACTTACTATCTCGTCTTCACTCCGAATTACCCTTCTTACTTTCTTTTCTACACCGAATCCAGTCATAAGCATCACTCCTATAGTTCACGAATTGAAACGCCAGCATCTTTTATGGCTTCGAATTCTTCTCTGTTCATTTCGACTTCGGTCAACTTATTTTAAGGGCCAGCTTCCTTATATACCTTTGTTGCTATCTTCTCTATCTGTCTACCCGAAAGAGCGGAATTTTTCTTGATTTTCTCCACAACTCTTTCGGTCTCAGTGTTTTTATTTCTAATTAGTTTCATCTCCTATAATCAAATTTTTTAATCCGAATTTCTCCTTTAAATCCCTTTCACCAATCTTTGCAAGTTCTTCGAGATCAATGTCGTATAGCGAAGTTATATTTGATACAGATACCATCATTGCTGCAAGTATCTGCTTTGGTGTAGTCTGTATAAATGTTTCGGGATGAAGTGAATTGCTTAGTTGTCCAATCAACGACGACATCATTAAAGTTTCGTGAGTGGTTTCATCGTAACACTTACCTACACTCATATCTTCGGGCTTTGCCTTCCCAGCCATAGCATTTATTTTGTTAACTCTCTTTTGGAATTGGTTTAAGTTCATGCTTTCCCTTCCTTTCAATTTCTTCGCAAATTTCTTTCAAACAAGTTTTACACAAATATATAACAGTCTTCCTGATCTGAATTCTAAATACGTCTTGATTCGTTTCACAGACTCCACAAGCCCAGTTCTCTTCTTTCCAGTGTTTAACTTTACTCATCCTTAGTCCTCTCAACTTGGATTTCTTCAATTCCAATAACAGTGTAGCTGCTTGGGTGGTTCTTGGTCTGATCCGCCCACTTGATCAGGGTCTCATTCAACATATTTTCCAGTAATTGCGTATCTTCTAAAGAAATATCTCCATACCATCTTTCCCCAGCTTCGGAAACTTCATCATCCAAAGTATCAGACATATTCTCAAGTATTGAATCTGCATCCACACTAGGAAGGACGTGTTTCTCGCATTGTCCTATGACAAATTTCTTTAAGCCTTCTTTTTTAGCTCGTTCAATAGCTTCTTCCCTAGTTTCAACTGATGGATTTTCCCACCAATCTTTATTCTCTGTTTCCCAAGTCCATTTTTCAATGCTTAAAACCTCTTTCGGTTCCATTAACTCATTGAGAATACACTCCCTACAAGTTGTGTCACAACTGACTTCTATCAGAATGCATGGAAAATTCCCAAAGTCGTTTTCTACAATCTTTTCAAAAGCATCGATTCGCGGATCATCAACCTTCTGAAGAAACCTGACATAAGTCTCGCAACTATCACCTTTCAGCATTACAACTTCCTGACCCATCTTTTCAAATTGATCTGTCTCGACATCCAATATCTTTCCGAAGTATTTTGGGTTTTTTGCTTCTAAACAAGTATGCACGACAACTCGATCACCAGCTTTTAGTTTATATTCCATCTCACTGCCTCCTCTTTCCATAACCTAACTCTTGAATCACTTTCATAGCTTCGTCTATACCTTCACAGATTATTGCTTTCCAACCCCTTTGGTTTAACTTTTCCAGCCATTCTTCTTGCTCTTTTGTGGCCTTGCCACCGATCTTTTTAAACTCAATTGCTGTTCCTTTCTTCCCCAAATCTAAAGGAGGAGAATCGAAGATTAGTAGGTCAGGGGCTCCTTTTTTGAGGCCCATCATTTTTAGGATAGCACCCGTGTGTTTTGATCTCTTCCCCTCATTTGGAATATGTAAAAAGCACAATTTAAGTAAGTCCAGGTACTGAGCTAGTGCAATCATGTCACTAGTTTCAGATGCAACAAGTTTCATTCGCTTTCATCTCCTTACTGCTGGCCCGGGCCAGCTAATACACAAATAAGTTCCAATCATACTCAACTGATGTAGTACATTCTTTAAGATAAACATCTTCAATTTCGCCTTCTTCATTTACTAACACGATTTTTATTAATTCCGCACTTCTTTTAAGGTGAAGTGCTTTGAAATAATTATGCAATTCTTTAGCACTAGTAAATTTACTTTTCCAATTAGTAAACTTTTTATAAATATATTCATAATATCTTACTTTGGTTTCATCTTTCCAAATCACATAATCGACCACTTTATAAACTGTCAAACCATCAGCGTCCTTAGAACCTTCGCCTCCTAATTTTCGTAACGCACTTTCGTCTTGATAGAAAACCATATTCTCAAAGTCAACTCCACCATTTCCTTCAAATCCAAACTCTCCAAGTGGATCATCTGGAAAATAGAGAAAACCTCCTATTTTCGGTATCTGTTCGATCTTTACTAAAAATTCTTCTTTTGAAAATCTATATGTTTTCAATGTGATCTCTCCTTTCAAAAACCAAATAAACTTATCTGATCTTCTAAAACTTCCTCAGGCTTGCTTTTCTCTGAACGCTGGCCCGGGCCAGTTTCTATTGAATCCTCACCGAAGGTAAGACTTTTAGGTGATTCTTCTGTAACTGGTTCGGATGGATCTAGTTCAATCTCAACGCCTTCCTCGATCCTCTTCCATGGTGCTATTCCTACTCGAAACGCTTCTTGAAGTGCCGGGCAAAATTGGCCCGCTTTTTCCACATTTTCCTTTGGAAATTTTAGACTTAGTATGTAATGATGGTCGAATTCGTAATATGGATTTGCCCTTACTACTTCTGTGTGATATTCGTACTCAGTTACTTTTGTAATGTATCCTTTGTAGATTGCTTCTTTCACTTCCCGATCTGGATAGCTGGCCCTGATAGTGTCACCAATTTCTAGATCTGCAGGTTTTGGTTCTTCAATTACTGGAGCTGGCTTTTGAATCTCTCCTTCTACAAAGTGTCTCAAATGCTCTGTTTTGCGTGGAATGAGAAAATCAAGTCCAGGTGTTTTGATCCAGAAATCATAATGCTGGAGTTCACATTCTTTTTCAATTGTTCCAAGATAACCAAGGTTACGACCTAAAATATAACCAGAGACTGGATCACCATCTTGAAAAGGTCTGTTAGGGTCCATACTTTCCACGCTCTCTTTTTTTTGGGGAAGAATTTCTTTGATCTCTTCTGGTTCAATTGGTTCAACTTCTTCTGGTTCAATAGATTCTTCTGGTAGTTCGTTCAGAAATTCCGACTCATAGCATGGCGCAGTGAAAGTGTACTGATCTCCTACAGTATGCTTCACGATCCAATCGTACTGGAGATGTTCAGGTTTTGATGGCTTTCCTACAATTTCTGATTTCCAAAGTCTATCGCGGTGAAAAATTACAGAATCGCCTATTTTAAAGCCTGAATCTTTTTGTTCAATTTCTGGCTCTGGTAGTTGCGAACTTTTCTCCTCAACTGGTACAACTTCTTTTTCAACTGGTTTTTCTTGCTCATTTGGTGCAGCTTCAATGAGTACAAGATCACATTCTCTTTCTGACTGCGCTGGCCCATATTTTGTAGTTACCATCCAGTCATATTTTGAATTCTTTGGGGTTTTTGCTACTATTTCATTCAATTCAAATGTGTAGCCTTTGAAAATCCTTTTGACTTTGGCCTTTACCCCAAATACTGGAGCTGGTAATTCACTTGCTGAAATTTGAAGTAGTTCTCCAGTTTCTATATCTACCGCTTCCCAGGTATCTCCTGATTTTTTGAGGAGTTTAATTGTTTTACTGCTGGAAAGATGGATGATTGAATCAATCGAGTACAAAATCCCTCCCCTCCTTTTTTTGAGTTAGTTGATCGGAATACTCAGGATTAAAGTTCTACTATACCGCATTTGAGACGTTGGCCCGCTTATTTCACTGCTTTTAAATGACTTTGCTTTTGTTGATTAAAAAGATTGGTCTGTATATCCTCGTCACTTTCGATTGCAACCTGTACAAATTCCCTTATATCAGACATCCAAAAGCCATGTCTCCTAACAACACCCTTAAATTCTGTTAGATCATGCTCTTCCAGCTTCGGAAAATAATCACCGTTAACTATATCAACATAACAATGACAAAGCTCATGATCTACTAAAGCTTCTCTTTGCTTACGACCCAACCTTCTCCAAACTTCGAGGGAAATTTCTAGGATATAATCAACCTCAGAATAATGCTTTAAGATCCCCCCCCGTTTTTCTTACAGAAGCTAAAATTGTTTTATTATTCTTAGTCCGTTCATCAGTTCTAAAAAGAATGTCAAATCGCGCCTTTTCTAAATGTGCATTTTGATGCTGGTTTACTTCTTTAATTAACTTCCAAAGAATCTCTTCTGCTTCCTTGCCTTCCTCAGGTAGAGCAAATTTGTTTAAATACTTAAGAGCCAATTCTTACACCATCCTTTCAATCTTTTAACTGCTGGCCCGGTTAAAACCCTTGAAACTCTGGCATAGACATAACTTCTGATAAAGTCGCTTTTCTAACAGTAAGCATAATTAGAGCTTTCTGATCTTCTAGTTCTTCAAACTCCAAATCTGAAATGATTGTTTCTAAAGATGTATTAAGTTGATCTTCTACTAGTGTATAGCTTCCTATTCCTCCAACTTCCACATCAACTACTTTTAATTCATCTTCATCTTCCAAATACCTAAAAGATTCTCTAAGAAGTTCAACGCAACCTGGATAAGAAAAATGAACTACATACTTTCCTTTGAAGATTGATCCACCAGTTACACCTAACAAATCTTTTCCTAAAGTAATTTTGATTCCTTTAATCTCTACGGTTACATCCTCAACTAATCGAACATAAGTCAAAGCTTTCTCTTTACACAAAATTTACACCCCCTAGTTGTAATGTTTTAAGCAATTCTTTTTGCATCATCAACCGACTTGATTCCTATGCCGATCCAATACTCCAAAGCTGCAATTGTTGTATCTAAACTCTTTGACGGTTGCTCTAGAGTCCATTCCAGAGCGTGAAGGATTAAATCTGCTCCAGTCTTTCTTTGGATTTTATAAAGAGTTTGAACAGACTTCATGTCGGGTACTGATCCAAAATATGATTTAGATTTTTCTTTGATTCTCGGATCAAGACATTGTTGAGCTGTCTTTAGTTCTTTTTTTTCTTTTTCTTTTTTTTGTTTTTTTTCTTTTTCTTTTTCTTTTTCTTTTTCTTCTTTTTCAGCTAGTCTTTCGAAGTCTATCCCTAGAGTATCTAAGTCTATAGATGCAGTTTTATAGTCTTTATATACTGTATCTATATCGTATCCATGCTTTATCAATAGAGTTAGATACTCTTTCGAATTGTATAGAAGGGGTATCATAGCCCTATCCTTAACTTCCTTCAATTCTTTAATGATACACTTTGCAACCTTTGGAGATTTAGAAAAGTTATACTTAGTCCAATTTAAAATTGCAATCTCATTAGTCTCGTGGTTATACGCTATCTTCTTATAGACATTGACGAACCTATCTAAAATCGGATTGGTAGCTTGCTGTTGATACCCTAAAAAATCAGCCATTTGCTTGGGGGTAATCTCGTATATTCCACATTGTTTAGTCATTGGGTTAGTCATTATCATGATGTAAAAATAACGATCTTCTGGAGAAAACTTTTCTAAGCCTGGATCAATCCAAAATTTACACTGAACTTGTCTGAAAAATGCCATCTAATCACCTTCTTTACTATGCTTAATATTTAAATTCCCAACTTTGGTAAATATCTCTGCAATCTCTCTTTTTAACTTACCCATTTCACCTTTTTCATCAGAGTACCAGAATGACTGGCTCGGTTCACTCCATTTTATGCAGTATCTTCTTCCATACTTGTCTATACACTTATCATCTTCAAGAAGTTCATGGCCTTCACTGTCTTTCCAGGTTGTTTGTCTTAATAGAGTGAATTTGCCTTTCTGGATAACACCTAAGTTTTGATCCTGAGAAAATACAGTTACTGAAATTGGTTTTCCTTGTGGATCAAAGAATATCGATTTTATTACATGCATCTGATTGGTCTTAGCTACGTAAGCTTTATACATCCATGTTCACCTCGGATAACTTCATTAAGTCGGGATCTGTATTGATATTGCCTACCTTCACAAACTCTTCACTGGTGTACTGAGATAAGTTCCAATGACTCCATCCATCTTTATCCAGCAAGTCAAAATGATAATTTTCTTTATTCCAAGTAATTTTAAATAGATCTCCAGAATGATTTTTGACGACATCCTCTTCGATAAGTTCTGTACCAGTCTTGTCAGGAAAAGTTGTATCTCGCAAAAGCTTGAATTCGTCTAAATCAAGAATTCTCAACTTTTCTGAATAGATTGAGATGCTTTCAACCTTGCCTTCTTTTGAAAAATGTAATGATCTAACTGCACGGATACTGTTTGTAGCTTTAATATATGCTTTATACATCTGTGGTCACCTCTTTTTCTTTCTTAAGCTTGATTTCTGGTAAATCAAGACTAGAATAGAATCCTAACATCATCATATTTTCACCTCTTTAAAACCTCTGGATTTTAATTCCTTTCTGTAAGCCCCGCAAACGCCTTCGTTCCCAAAATCTTGATTGTGGATAGAGAACATTTTTTCTGATTCATTAGTTTTACAAACTACTAAGGATTGATAGGCAAAGTGTCTTCGATTTCCTCTACCTAAAACTGTGTGAAAACCAATAGCCCTGTCAGTGTCGGAATTTAATAATTGGGTTACTGCGTTTTTGTTAGTCATTGTGTACCTCCTTAGAAATTTATTTACTTAAATTTGTGTTATAAAAAGGTATTTTATACTTTCTTGGCGAACCCCCTTAAAGAAAGGAGGTGTTTTTAATGCCAACTACTGGAGAAAAGCCAGGTAAAGGTTTATATCGTTGTGATGCTTGTGGACAATTAGTACGGTTAGATGATACAGACGATAGATTGCCACCATGTAACAATAAGCTGATAATTGACCTAAAATAAAATCACTCATTATTTTCCTCCTGGAACTTTGGTAATAACGCACCGCTGAAACAACCGCCTTGTCTGATCTTCTTCATGTTCCCACCACTGCTACAAGATTGATCTCCTTTACCTCCACGTTTACACTCTGCACAATCTACAAACCAGTTACCCCTAGTGTCTAGGGTACTGCTCTTTGGCTTCACTAGGCAACCCCTCCTTTGATTTTCTTGTAACCTCTCACCTTCAAGTACCTTGACAGCCAGTCCAACCCTGTGGGGGTGACGTAAATCTTGCTGTAAGGCTTCTCTTCCCCTGTCTCTTCGTTTTTCTTCTTTTGTAGGTATGTAGATTGTTTGAGTTCAAAGTAGCCTCTGTCTATGTACTGTTGATATGGATAATACTTTCCTGATTTGGGGAAGAAAATTGCTTGCTTCACCAAGACTTTGAAAAGTTTCTTAGGGCCAGCCCCTATAAATCTGAGACTTTCGGCAGCTTCACTTACAGACAGAAGTCCTTCGCTGCTGATGAAGCTGTCAAATGATTCTGCTTTAGGTAACAACTTTTGATTCTCTTCTGCTAGATCAGCAGCGATTCTCAAAGCATCTGCATATGTTTGTGGTACTGCAAACTGTTTTTGAAGAAAAGCTTCTGCCAGTACATCCTTGGCCTTGATTTGGTACTGGATCAACTTGTCTTGTATTTGCTTGTCCTTGATGATATTGGCGTTTATCTTAGCTAACCACAAAGGAAGAAAGTTCAAATTTATACAGGTGGCTTCTTGAATTCCTCCAGTTGTAGGGTATCCGATTTTTTGGACACCTTTATTTAGTACAACATCTTTAGTCATTCTCTCAACTTCTGCTCTTTGTTTTCGATCATCAAAGCCTAACCCTTGACAGATCCACTTCACGCCAGCATAAATATTTCCGTCACTCGCTTTAAAAGCCATTAACTTTGCATTCTGAAAACTTACTGACTTCTGTTCTACTGGAACAAGGTTCAATATTTATCCTCTCCTTTCAAATTAATTTGGGACACATTTAATTTTTGAATATTATCCAAATTCGTTAAGTCTTTCCCGTTATAGTCCTTCAAGAATCGAATCAATTCAAATCTCGTAACCTTAAGTCTGCCTAACTTTAAAGCAGTTAAAATACCTTTGTTAATCAGGTTATATATTGTATTCTTATTGGTCTTAAGTATTTGAGTTAATTCATCAACAGTATAAAGGTAATCCATCACTTTCCCTCCTTAAACATAGACCGTTATCATTTTTCGCTGTCTTGTTTCTTCAACCGCCATTTCATCCCATTCAGGACGCGAACCATAGTGTTTATAATGTGCGTCTGGTATCAGTTTGTAAGTAGGAATACCTAATTTTTCAGAAACCTTGTCCAGAAATTCCTTACCACAAACTTTATGACTGTTTTCTACTAGACTAAAATAATTTTGGGTATATCCAATCTCCTCAGCTAGTTCACCTTGGAGGATTCCTGCTTCCAATCTGACTTCTTTAAGTCTGTTCATTTTGCGTAATACTTCCATCTTGTCACAACGTCGCAAGTTCGCGAACTTATATATTTCCATACTTCCACCTCCTATTGTTCAAAATTTAATTCAAAAACTTAGTCAAAAAAAATATTGATCTTTCAAAGTGCTTTTCAAGTCCAACCCGTCCGCTTGCGAATAGTGTCAGGCTCGTTATGTTTGTATGATACTGACTTTTTTTATACTTGTCAAAGGCAAGAAACTTGCTTTTTGGGCAAGAATATGTTAAAATAAAGGCGTGGAGGTGTTACAAATGTTTAATCATAGCAAGATTAGAGAAGAATTATACAAAGTAAAAGCTTTAAGAGGGTGGAGTTATAAAGAATTAGCGGATTCTATAGGCGCGAGTGAGTCTCATACACATAGAGTGATGAAGGGCAAGAAGTTTTTTTCAAAAGATTTAATAAAAGAGTTTTGCGAGGTACATAAATACAACATTGAGGACTTTTTAGAAAACAAAACACCCAACTTCGACTTTGCGGATGCTCTACATTATACTATGCAGATCAAAGGAAAAAACTTAGTTGATGTTATGGAAATGACAGGATTAAATATTCTTGATTTGAGTGATATACAATTCGGAGTTCGTGAACCAACAGAGAACGAAACTAAATTAATCTCTGAAGTTTTAGAAATAGGAAAAGATGCATTAGACGGCGGAACTCTTTCAAGGAGTTTTCGTGAGATGAGAGTACAAATGGAGAAGGTACATATTTCTAGAGATACAATGGATATAGTTATACAGTTATTAGAGCGAGACATAAGAAAACCACCTACTCTTAAAGAATAGGTGGTTTTCTAGACTTTATTACTTTTATTTTTATTCTGGTTCTGCTCCGTCTCCTGGATCTACATTCATTGTGGTATGACCTCCTGTTACAACTGTACTGTATATTGTTGTTTGATTTTCAGGCTCAGCCCCATCACCTGGGTCAGCCATAGCTTGTAATGTTAGTATCGAGCATATTAATATTATCAATAACAAAATCACGAATTTGCGCATTTTTTACACTCACCTCCTCTTTTCTTTTTCTGTAAAAGTTGATTCTGCGTAAACCTCAGCAATTTGACGTGTTTTTTTTTCTGGATTATGTAACATAAATAATAACATATTAACTTCTGCTAATTCTCCTAATAACTCCTTATCTTCATATATATTCGACGCTTTTAACAATAATCCTTGTGCAATTTCATAGTTGCCTCTATCTTTTTCAATCACAGCTCGATATTTTGCATTATAAGCTCGAGTTCTTTCGTTTTCAGGCCCTATCAACTGCAGAACTTGATCTAAAACTTTCACTGCTCTATCTGGTTGTTTCATGTCTCTGTAGAGATTGGCATACTCATTTAAAATTTTGGCTTTTGTAAGGTCGCTATCCGTGCTATTTAAAGCTTTTTCATAGTACTTTTTAGTATTTTGAAAGTCACAATAATACTGATATGTATTCCCTAAGGTCAAATAAATTCTCCAATGAAATTTCTTTAGAGTTTCAGAAATTTTCAATGACTCTAAAAGTCTTTGTGCTTCCCCTAACATTTTCTTATCTTTGGTTGCTCTGAATTTTAAATTATAAATAATCGCAAAGTTAATAGTACTATTGATTTTTAATCTGACCTTTTTCATTTTGGCTATAGCATAATCATAATTTCCCCTATTAATACCTTCTATTGTCGCAATCATAGAAGCTCCATAGTTAGAAAATTCTTCATCGTTGCAATCTTCCAAAATTTTAAATTGTTCTTCTGCTAGATCATATTTATCTTCCGAATAATAATAACTAATAGCAAGATATTGTCTAGTTATTAGATTATTCCTATCTTGCCCTAACATCATACAAAAAGTTTGAATTGCTTTATCATAATTTCCTGACTCCAAAAATTTTTTTCCACTTTGAAACATTCATAAGTCACCCTTCCCTTTAAAAAAGTTTTTGTTCAACTAACATCATCTCCTTTGCTTGATCTCCTCGTATATCTTTTATGTATCCCCGATTATATATTATACATGATTGAATAGAATAATTCTACCACTTTTCCTAAAATTATTTGTTAGATGTCAATATTTTTTGTAACTTCTACTTAATATAGATTACATCAGTTATTATATTTCGAATACGACTTAACTTCTTGCTCGGTAAGTATATCGTTACCATCAACCCCTTTTTTTTCCTGCGTGTTCTTTTCGGTCTTCCTGCTTGTATTATACTACTCAAAGTCTTATTTGTCAATCGTAATTGTCATTTTATTTCTAAAATATTTTAAATTTATTGTATATCAAGATAAGTTAAAGACTTGCAACTTAACTTATCTTGATATACAATAAATATGGAGGTGGAAATAATGAATTACGAAATTATAAGTAACTTAGAATTAATGAGGACAAAAAAAGGGATTGCCCAGAGAAAGAAGGGTTATTCCGCAAGAGAAGTTGCAGACTTATCTGGAGTTAATAGATCATCTGTGAACCAAATAGACCGCAATATTAACGTAGATAAGAAAGCTTTATGGATGCTTATTAACATTTCTAGAGCTTTGGGTATTCCGATGTGGAAAACTTCTGAAAGCGAAGACTATCTTTTAGAGATTATTGAGAAGGAGTGATAAAAATTGAGAGGTGGAGTAAGGAAAAGAGGTAAAGTATGGTATTACTATTTTGATCTTGGGAAAGTTGAAGGTAAACGAAAAAAAATAGAGAGAAAAGGTGGTAGAACCAAAGAAGAAGCAGAAACAGCTCTAAGAAATGCAATGTCTGAATATGAACGGTGCGGGTCAATTAATGCAGAAACCGACATGAGTGTAGCGGATTACTTCGATTATTGGTATAAGGAGTATGTGCTTGTAAATTGTAAGTACAATACTCAGGAATACTATAAAGATGTCATAAGAGTACACATAAAACCTACTCTAGGAATGTACAAATTAAAAGCATTATCTCCTGCTAAATTACAGGAATTCTTAAATTCAAAAATGATTAATGGTTATTCGAAGAATAGCGTGAGCAACTTTTATGGGGTTCTTTCTGGGGCTTTAAAGAAGGCGATTAGCCCCTACGAACTACTTAAAAGAAATCCTATGGAAAATGTATCTATGCCTAAATATAATGAGAAAAAGAAGAATAAAGAGGATCTTAAAATAATTACTATTGAACAATTTCAAAGAATTATTCAGAGATTCCCCCAAGGTAGTAGTTTTTACGTCTTTCTCCAAATTTGTTTTCACACAGGCTTTAGACCCGGTGAAGCTTGTGGTTTTCAATGGAAGTATATGGATTTTGAAAATAAAACCGTCGAGGTAGACGGAACATTGAAATATGAAGATAAAGAATGGGTCTTTGGCACTCCAAAAACCCCATCATCGTACAGAACTATTAAGGTTGGAGATACTCTGATTGCATTATTGAAGGAACATAAAAAGTATCAAGAGATGAATAAAGAGAAGTATGGAAGACACTACATTCATTCGGATTATATTTGCACCAAAGAAAGCGGGAAATTGGTAACTACTGACAGCATAAAATACCTTAGCAGGATTGTTAATTATGAATTGATGATCAATTTTAACCCTCATTCTCTAAGACATACGCACGCGACATTATTGTTAGAAAATGAAGCTAACCCGAAAGATGTTCAAAAAAGGTTAGGTCATAGTATTTTAGCCACTACCATGGATACATATTTTCATGTGACAGAAAAATTAAAACAAGATAGTGTTGATAAATTCGAAAGCATAATCGCTGGCATATCAAAACTGCCACCGACCAAATAAAAGCGGTGGCAGGAGGGTGGGAAATATATTGTTTTTACTTATGAAACCCTTATAAATCCTTACTATTCCTAACTAGCTTCACAACACACTCCACGTGATACGTATTAGCAAACATATCAACTGGCTGAACTTCCACTACTTCATATCCATAATCTATCAATATAGCTAAATCCCTAGCCAAAGTTGTAGGATTACATGACACATATACTATCCTCTCAGGTTGAGTCTCTCCAAAGACAGCAAGTACCTCTTTCTCACACCCCTTTCGAGGCGGATCAACAATAACTATATCACATCTAACCCCATCCTCAGCCAACCGTGGCAACACTTCTTCTACCAAACCTGTATAGAAGAAAGTATTATTTACCCCATTTAACAAGGCATTTCTCTCTGCATCTTCAATGGCCTGAGGTACAACCTCTATAGCATGTACAACTCCAGCATTTTGAGCTACATATAACGAAATCGTTCCAATCCCACAATAAGCATCCAATACAACTTCTGAACCACTTAGTTCTGCATATTTAACCACTTGATCGTAAAGCACTCTCGTTTGCAAAGTATTCACTTGGAAGAATGATTGAGCTGAGATCTCAAACTTTAATTCCCCTATATTCTCAATAATATTTTCTTTTCCAGCAATCAATCTTGTCTCTTTTCCCAATATAACATTTGTACGCTGTGTATTAATATTTTGCATCACGCTCACAACTTCAGGTATTTCTGCCATAACCTTATTAGCTATTTTGTTCGCAGATTTAAATTGTACTCCATTAGTTACAAAAACAAGCATCGCCTGGTTTGTACAGACTCCAACTCGTACTAATAAGTGGCGAAGCTGGCCTTTATGTGATCTTTCATTATATATTGAAACATTCTCCTCATTTAAAATTTGTAATGTTTTCCTTACTACCTTATCTATCAACAGATGCTGAATGTCACAAGATTGATTTGGAATAATCTCATGAGTTTTTGGAGCATAAAACCCTGTGATAATCTCTTTCTTACCAAATTTATCATTACTAATATCCAATGGAAACTGAGCTTTATTTCGATAATGTATTTCCTCGCTTCCCAATGTTGGTAAAACCTTAACGTCTTTCAATCCTCCGATTCTTTCTAAAGCATCTACCACGATCTGACGTTTCAATTTCAATTGTTCATCATATTCTACATGTTGAAGTTGACATCCACCACAACCTGAATATACTTCACATATTGCATTGATTCGATAAGGAGATGGCTTTAAAATTTCTACTATTTCTCCTCTACCAAAAGTTTTTTTCACTAAAGTAATCCTTACTTTAGCTTCTTCTCCTGGAATTCCACCTACTACAAAAATTGCAAAGTTATTAAATCGGCCCACTACTTCACCACCATGAGCCAGATTATCGAATGTAAGTGTAACAATTTCACCTTTTTTTATTGGCTTTTCGGCCATAATCAAATTCCCCCCTTAAATCACTTCATTAAATGAATATCTTATGATATTAATATCTCAGGATACTATTATCTTAATACACTTTTTTCATTTTTTCAAATTTTATTGTCATAATCTTTGAGATATCGCATATTAATATTATCAGATGGACAAACTAGGAGGGAATCATATGTATCGTCAAGAAAGTTTTCAACGAGTTTATGCTCATATTCACGAGTTACGTAAGATGAAAAAATCTTCTTCTGATATTTATTCAAAAATGGAATTCAGTATTCGAATACAGAATTTGAAAAACATCATTGGAATTGCTATGATTAATCATTGACAAACGCTATGTTGAAGGAAAATCAACATTATGTTGATTTTCTTCATATACACAGGGCTATGGACAATAACTCCATAGCCCTGTTTTATATTAGAAAAGCAATTATAATATATCTTAGATTAGCAACAAAATGAATTCCCATTGCTGTTAATAATCCTTTACGCCAATAAATGTAGCCAAAAAACAAACTAATACATAAGTTTAGAATAAATGAACAAACTGTCACATAATTTAGCCTATAAATAATTCCTGCAACTTGAAACATATTCACATGACCAACTGCAAAGATCAAAGCAGCAAGGATATTTGCAATATGTCTATTTTTAAAAATTTTCACAAACAACGTCATAGTCCCAAAACGAGCAAAAATTTCTTCCACTAAAGACGCATAAAATGGTATAAAGAATGCAACTTTTAATTGAGCGGGATAAAATCCTGGAGCTACTTTGTAAAAATACCTATCTCCAAAAATATAAACCAAAAAACCGATAAAAGCACCATAAATTAAAATTTGCTTCCAGTTTCGACGCAAATCCATTAGATTTCCTAGCCCCGCAAAACCTACTTTTTTACTCCAGAAAAAACCAATCATGCATGAGAGAAATACCACCATAATCAATTTAGAAATTTCACTAAATAGTTCTCCCCATGGAACACCAACATTATGATCTACTATATGACTAGGACTACCCGATGCAACCATGAAGTATATATATGGAAATGCTAAAACTATTGCAAGGAGTGTAAAAATTCCACTATAGATTATTCCTCTACTCAGTTTCAACTATAATCCCTCCTCTCCTATTCTGTTATTAATTTTTATGTACAAGAGGTAAAGGATATGCCTTTGACAAAACTTAATATTGTATGTTATCATTAATGAAATTAATATTTTCTAATACGAAATGTTTTTTTGAAGGGAGTAATCGATTAGTGATCAAAAAAAATAATCTAGATTTAACTGCAATGAATATACCTAAAAGTATTGTATTTCTTGCATGGCCAGTTGTTTTACGAATGAGTCTTCAGATGATAGTAGGAATTGTAGATTTAGCATTTGTAGGCTCAATAGGGCCAGCAGCCATTGCATCTGTAGGAATTAGCAACAATTTAATGTGGTTTATCATAAGTGCTACAACAGCTTTTAGTGTAGGAACAACTGCCCTTGTCGCGCGAAACATCGGAGCAAAAGATACTAAACGAGCTGAAGATGTGGCACGTCAATCGATTGCTATTACTTTTACAGTAGCATTGATAATTGGTATTCTTTCTTTTATCTTTTCTAAGCAGATTATCTATTTGATGATCTCAGCACAAAAAACTCCAGATCCAATGATTATCCACTACGGAACAATATACTTTCAAATTCTTGCTGTTTCCTTTCCATTTTTCTTTACTCAAATGGTTCTAAATGGAATATTGCAAGGATCGGGGGATATGAAAACTCCACTAAAAGTGATGGTTTTTGCAAACCTTTTTAATATAGTCTTTGACTGGTTATTGATCTTTGGAATTGGCCCGTTTCCTAAACTGGGGGTGGCGGGAGCAGCTATTTCTTCTACAGCCGCTAGAATCCTAGCTTTTGGAATTGTTTTATATATCCTTAGTAAGGGAAAAACCAATTTTAAAATTCATTGGCCTAAGTCTTTTAAATTTGACTGGGATATTATCAGACAGGTAGGAAATATTGGTCTTCCTGCTGCTGGAGAACAATTAATCCGCAATAGTGGTACTACATTTCTAGCAATGATTGTTGCTGGTCTCGGTACTGCTGCGCTAGCAGCAAATCAGATAGTAATTCGAGGAATTTCAATAGCTAATATGCCTGCTTTCGGTTTTAGCATCGCTGCAACTACTTTGGTTGGACAAAATCTGGGAGCAGAAAAAAAAGAACGTGCTGAAAAAGCAGGCTATATTGCAGCCAAAATGGCATCCATTTTTATGTTGATCTTTGGTATAGGTATCTTTGCCCTTGCCAAACCCATCAGTATGTTATTTACCAATGATCCAGATGTAATCCGACTTTCAGTGATGGCTTTACGAATTGTCTCTGTTTCACTACCATTTATGGGAATTATCCTCACATTTGCTGGAGCTCTTCGAGGTGCTGGAGATACCAAATGGGTTATGTACATTACTGCTATGGGTGTTTGGGGTATTCGTGTAGCTCTGGCCTATCTCTTGGGAATTGTCTTTAAGCTAGGTTTTTCAGGCGTTTGGCTTGCCTTCGCTCTTGACTTTATGGGAAGAGCTGCGATGTTTTATAGGCGATATAGTATAGGAAAGTGGAAAGAGATTAAACTGAGGAAAAAAAGAGCATAGATAAAAGGCGGAGTCTAGTTGAAAGCTACTCTGCCTTTTTTTATTCGTCTAATTTGGTCAGGGAGTAATGATCTCAAACTCGCCTTTTCCAATAAAAATTACTAAAGCTTTCTTTAGATTCGTTTTATCTCTAAATTTATTACTAGAAACATATCTCTCTAACTGCTGTAAACCTTCCTTTTTTACCTTTTCTAATTGACCTTCGTCTCGCTTCTTAAGATATTTTAACTCCCAAACCCAATCATATTTCACATCAGGATAACGAATATCTTTTTCCAGTAAAATGTCAATATAACCACCTTCAACTTCTCGCTCACTTTCTATCTTATAAATATTTGCATAGCTTAGATAGGTAAGCAGAATCATTTTTAGATATTTTTCATCAAACTGAATTAAATCTCTATTAGATAAAACCTGCAAAATATGTTTACTAACAAATTGAAAATAAGGTTTTAATTTTCCATCGTACGCTATCATTTCTATTGCTTCATGCAATTCATTTATATTTAACTGAAGTTGATATCTTTGTCGTAATTTTTGTGCGAAAGCTTCCCATAAGATTGTTTTGATCACAAAGTTAGGTATCTTCAAAAATAATCGTGTTCTGATTTTTTTATCAATTGTTAAAAGCCCCATATAAAATAACAAAGAAACAAAATAAGTCTCATCGTACATCTTCTCAAAAGAGAATTTTGATACTATATCAGATACAATCTTTTCTTCTTTGATAATTGCTTCCAAAGTTTGTTGATTGGCTCTATTAGAAATCAAACGATTTAATCTACCGTAATCTATTTTAACATTGTCATCTATTAAGTCTTGTGGATATTCTCCAGTAAGTTTCCATTGCTTGCAAAAGTAAAAAACCATGTCTGGATTATATACTCTCTTTATGCCCTTCTCATTAAAAAGATATCCATTATAGTAACTTTTAAGATTCGCTAATATCGTCTTATCTTCCAGCGTTCCGAAAATTTTGTTTAAAATATTTTCAACTTCTTTTTCTGTAAACCCTAACATTTCATTGGTTATTTGAAGCATAGAAATATTAAGTGTGATATTAAACCCACTGGTCATATCATCCAACATAATTGGTGAAATTCCTGTCATAAAAATTCTATCAATAATACCTTGAGTACCAATCTTTACAGTTTCATAAAAGTCTCGTACAAATCCACTAGCTTGTATAATATTTTTATAATACTGCCCATCTCCCATTGCAATAATGTCATTTGCAAAATGATCATATTCATCAATAATAAGATAAATTTTACGCCCCGTTTTCCTTACGGCATTAAACAAAATATCCATCAAATCTCTTTGATTGGCAAAATCTCTTGAAGACTCTTTTAATTCTTCTAAAATTTTTTCTGAATTAGGAAAAAAGCTTTGATAATATTCAATAAAATCACAGATTCTACGATAAATGATTTTTGTAAATGAAGTTCGAAGGTCACTTTCAGTAGAAGTATTTAACCCTGAAAAATTTAATTTTAAAATGAAATAATTATTTTTTAATTCTGTAGGATTTTTACCGATGTATAAATTACTAAAGAGATCAGTAAATTCTCCAGAACTGTTTATATCATAATAATGCTCTAATGTGGAGAGAAATAGCGACTTTCCAAAGCGTCTTGGTCTTATAAAAAATATATATTTTCCTATCTGCTCAAGTTTGTTAATATATTTTGTTTTATCTATATAGAGATAATTTTCTTTTCGGATACTGCAAAAGTCAGATATACCATAGGGAATCTTCATTATCATTCACTCCTCTCTACATTATCTAATCATATGAGTAATTTCTATGTTATGAGTTAAAACTCCTCTATAATTCAATCTTATGACAAAACAAAAAGGAAAGATTTTCTTTTATCTTTCCTCAATTAAATATCAGCTATACAATTTACTTCAAGCTCCAAACTACATTTTCCTTTCAAACTCCTTAGACATCTCTTCTATCTCCAAAAGTTTCGTCTCACATTGCCGTCTGATTTCAAGATTTGTAATCCGTCCAACTCCATGACTCTTAACTGCAGAAATTAATGCTTTGATAAAATCATAAGGCATTAGTCTTAAATGAAGAGTTATATACATCAGTTCCTGACCAGTATTTGTAACCATCCAACCTGAATTTTCCCGAGCTAGTTTCATCCGTAATTCAATTAAATGCTGATAAATCTGATTCCACCACTTACCATACTCCCTATCAAAATAAAGCGTCCACTTAAATACCTCTGCAACTTCATTTTCTATTATTTGATAAGGCAAATTTAAATCAGATGAAGGCAAATATAATTGACGCTTCCGATAATCTCGCCCTATAGGGGTATCTTCTTCTAAATCGAGAAAGCTGGTGAGTATATCTGAATATGGAGCAAGACCCAACAACTTATGTTTTTCTAAAAACTCCATATCTTTCTTCAAGTGATCAATGGTAGTAAGAGGTTCGAAAAGTATGTATTTGAGTTGAACCTGAATTCTTAGTGCTTGCAAAATTTGGATTGCATATTCCTGATTCATAGGAGTAGTATTAATCTGATAATGCTCCAGTACATCCTGATTAGAGTTCTCAATTCCTAGCATTACGTTCCGTAATCCCAAAACTTTAAATGATGTAAGAATTTTTTGATTCTTTATCAGGTTTTTAACGGAGCTTGCAAAGGAAAAAGTGATTCCCATTCCTTCCAACTCCTTGAGTATTTTTTCTACTACCTTGCCATATAAAAGAAAGGTATCATCTAAAAAATGAAAATGATGAATACCATCTTCCCATAGTCTAATAATACCTTCTTTTAACTCATGATATGGTGTAAAAGAAACTTCGTTCCCCTCTTTTTCAGGGAGATTACAGAAGAAACAGTTTTCACCACATCCATGGCTAATTCGAAGTTGGACACTTTTTAAATATCTATCACTAAAATAATCAAAAAAGACACCTTCGCGAATTATTTTCATCCTACTCTTCCTCTCAGATAGCATATAAAAACTCTTTCTTCATTGATGATATACTTTCCTCCCTAAGTGACAAAAAATTCTTACTATTTTAAAGATCACGAGAAATCTAAATCATTTATTATTATAATATTTTTCTACTTTTTGGAACAATATAAGAGTTATTATTATAGTTAATATTAATTACAGATTGATCAGTTTTACCCATTCTTCCAAAAGTAGCTAGCCCTTTGTCCAGATTTATGATATAGTCATTTGTCACAATCTCTCTCGAATGATTGTCCTTCTTGTTTCCAACTAAGTGCACTTCAAAATCCCAACTAGCAAATGGAGCCTTTAAAAATAAATCTTTTATATCCTTTTCATTCATTCTATTATTTTTAAGGCATGGATCAAGTGTATAAACTTTAATCTTTGATCCATTTGGAATATGTACTAATATGTAATTTAGCAAATTATCTTCATTCTCACAAACATAGTTATCACATATTATTAAATCCATTTCACTCTCTATAAATCTCTTTAGCCAATTACTTAACGCAACATTAGAATCTCCACGAACAATTTGCTTATTTACAATTGGTAAACGGTATAGGTTCAAAGCATGTTCTTCTACTTGATCCAATATTCTCGCAACATTATATATATCAACTTCGTTTTGTATAGAGTTAATTAAGTTATCCATTAATTCCGTAAATAATATTTTATCTTTAGTAGAACTACATATATTATACAGTAGTTTTTTATAATCATCATTGTCATCAAAATGTTGATTTGCTTTATCACTAACAATATAACGTTCTAATAGCTCACAATCATCAGCATAAAGAACAAAATCACTCAAAAAAGTTTCATAGAAAGATAATAACTCTGGACATTCTTCTTCAAAGAAATTCCTCCAATATGCTTCCAAATCAAAGTTAACTATAATTTTTCTTCGCTTTATTTCTTCCATCAGATTATTCGCATCATTATCTCTTTGAAAAATATTCGCCTTCAATAAACAATATTCTAAAATAGAATGGCAAAGAGTAATCTGCAATTTCATCCTTGATCACCCTCTATTTCTGAGATTTTGTTGAAACCCTAATCAACTCTCTCGTTAACTCATAACTCTTATCAAAAAAACCAGCAGGCCATTTTTCTGTAAACTGTCCTTTTGAGTTCATTTCCAGGCGTTTTACAGTTGATGAATTGTCTTCATTTTTATCTACATAATAGATCACAACATCATCTTTAGATATTTCAACATCAGGATCAGCAACTAATACCTGTAATTTACGTATCAAGTGTTCACTATGAGTTTCAATAAGAATTTTACAATCTCTATCTTTTGTCACTTTTTCAACAAATAAATCTGCTAAGCTACTTTGTGCAGCAGGATGTAAATGTAATTCCGGCTGTTCAATTATATATGTTTTCTCAGGAGCGTAATACAAGTATGTCTCACGATATTTTTCATCTAGTTCACCCATATCATAATATAATTGAGTTAAAATTGGTAGTACTTGAGATATTCCGTACCCAACATCTATTAAATTCTCTCCCCCATTATCGCCATTTTCTTTATTGAAAATCATTATCTTAAATAAACTATTATCTATAGGGGCAATTTTTAGGTTACAATTCATCGTACTTTCTAGCCATTGAGTTACATTATCAGCCCAACTTTTATTTTCTAATATAGCTTGACTTAATAAAAGTATAGTTCCTTCACCCTTTTTCCCCACTTGAGAATACCTATTTTCTGAAAATCTATAAACTCGCTCAGGATCTTTTCTAAAAGGCCCTATATAAATAATTTGACTGAAGTAACTTTTTAAATAAGTCTCTATTGCTTTTAACATCAGGTTAACCATAAAAAATGAAAAAACTTTTTCTTGTAACTCTTTAAACTTTAAAGATTCACTCGCTGTGAAATGAATTAAATCTTCCTTTTGAAAATTCTGTGTATCCTCAAACAACTGTAAGAAATCTTGGAAGTCAAAAAGATTTATTTTACCAGATCGTTGTAATATTTCTAAAAATTTACGTTCTTTTAAGGTGACTTGTTCATATAAAATCTCATATATATCTTCTTTAACGAATTTTTCAACAGATGGGATAAACTTATTAAAGATAATATTACCAAAACAATTAAAATTGACTGCTTGTAAAGTAAAACTATTATTAATCATGTTTTTTAATTCTACTTTATATTTATCATTTGCTAGAATAAAGTTAATGATATTACTTTCATTAAAATACAAACAAAATTCTTTTAGTTGTATTTTCCTATCATTTTTTTTTATTTTCACATTTATCTTAATATCAGTGTCGTTTCTAAAAAAATCATTAGATGTAAAATCACCCAAAAAACCATCAAGCGATGTTATTTTAAAAATATTTTCCAATCTTTTAGCACTAAACTTTAAAGAAAATTCAATATCCGAATCAGTTTTATGTCCAAAGACAACATCTTCAAAATCACCATAATCAATTTGGTTTCCAGTAAAAAGTAATGGTGTAGAAATATCTTCTTTAACCGTCTGTTGCATAACCACTGGAAATCTCATTAAACTACTTTTTCCAGAACTATTTGGTCCAACAAAAATTGTTATTGGTTTAAACTCTATGTCCCCTGAATCCACAAAAGACTTTATATTCTCAAGACGGAAAGCTCTCATATTTCAGATTCTCCCCTCAATAAAAATTTTTCACTCATCTAAAAATGAAAAAACCACATACTATAAAATCCGTGGTATAAAATTTTTTGAATAAAAATCCATCTTTATATACTATGATTCGACCACAAAAAGTATTTTAGTCGCACTTGCATACCGTATAAAGTACTGACCTCGCCAATTCAGTACTTTATATGGTATGCAAGCTCTTGTGCGACTACTTTTTGTGGGCTAATCATACTATAATACTATTTCCACGGGTTTAAACTCTAATACATTTTGCGAAAATAAATCTTTAATAAACAGAAAATAAATACTACCTTAAAATCTTCGCCAAAGTCTACACAATATCCTTCACCAGTCTTTTATATTTTTATTTCATACACTCTCAAAAAAATAGACCTAAAAACAATTATACCTCTTTCAGTCTACCTTTTCTTTATAAACTCAACTTCTCCATCAACATCTCACTAACCATCCCAGGATTAGCCTTACCTCTACTCTCTTTCATCACCTGGCCCATCAGATACTTAATCGCTCGTTCCTTACCAGCTTTATAATCTTCAATCGCCTGTGGATTAATATCTAATACTTTCTCTATAATCCCTTCCAGTGCACTTTCATCACTGATTTGAATTAAACTTTTTTCCTCTACTATTACCTTCGGATCCTTCCCTGTCTTGAACATTTCTTCAAAAACCGTCTTAGCGATCTTACCAGAAATCTTACCATTCTCAATCATCTTCAACATCTCTGACAACAGCAGACCTGTCATCTTTAAGTCTTTATAATCCATATCCTCTTCTTTTACTAATCTCAAAAAATCACCGATCACCCAGTTTGAAACAACTTTTGAATCATGATACTCTTTAACTGCTTCCTCAAAAAAATTCGCCAAAGCTTTATCCATAGTCAAGATATTAGCATCATATTTTGGTAAACCATATTCATCAATAAACCGATGCTTCTTCTCACGAGGCAGTTCACCAATAGTTTTACGAATCTCATCCACCCAATCTTCAGCCAACTCGATAGGTGCTAAGTCAGGTTCAGGAAAATATCGATAATCATGAGCGTCCTCCTTACTTCGCATAGAGACTGTCTTTCCAGTTTTTTCATCCCATGTTCTGGTCTCTTGAATTACTTTTCCACCATTTTGAATAACTTCAGTCTGACGCTCTATCTCATACTTTAAAGCTCTCTCAATAGCTCTAAAAGAGTTCATATTCTTTAACTCAGTTTTAGTTCCTAAAACTTTCGAACCCTTAGGCATAATCGAAACATTTGCATCTGCCCTAAGAGAGCCTTCTTCCATGTTACAATCCGATACACTCAAATATTTCAAGATAGATTTGAGTGTAATCAAATACGCCCTAGCTTTATCAGGACTTTCAATGTCCGGTTCAGTTACTATCTCAATCAAAGGAACACCTGCCCGATTTAAATCTACTAATGCTACATTAGATTCTGTGATACTGACACCATGAACCAACTTACCTGCATCTTCTTCTATATGAATTCGATTAATTCTTACCCTAAAAATCTCTCCATTATTATCTTCCACATCTATATATCCATTTTTGCAAATAGGTAAATCATATTGAGAGATCTGATATGCTTTAGGTAAATCAGGGTAAAAATAATTTTTTCGATCGAATTTGCTAAATAGAGCAATCTCACAGTTCAAGGCTAAACCTACTTTAATCGCACACTCTACAACTTTTTTATTTAACACAGGTAAAACCCCAGGTAATCCTAAACAAACTGGACACGTATGAGTATTAGGTTCAGCACCAAATTCAGTACTACAACCACAAAAGATTTTAGAGTTTGTTGATAGTTGGGCATGAACCTCAAGCCCTATCACAATTTCATATCCTTCAAGCATATCAGCACCTCCAATAATTTAAAACTAATCTAATTCAGGATGTAAATCTTTAATTCCCAATTCCTGCTCCAATGTATATGCCACTCTTAATAAAGTACTCTCATCAAAATTTCTCCCAATAATCTGCACTCCAATGGGTAATCCATTAGAATCAAATCCAACGGGTATAGAAATAGCAGGTATCCCTGCCAAATTTATTGGCACTGTGCAAATATCACTCTTATACATTGCTAGAGGATCTTTATTTATACCTTTTTTGAAAGCTGTTGTCGGTGTTGTAGGAGTTATTAAAACATCAAATTTTTCAAAAGCCCGATCAAAATCACCTTTAATCAAAGTCCTAACCTTCTGAGCCTTGAGATAATAGGCATCATAATAACCTGAACTTAATGCATAAGTACCCAACATAATCCGCCGTTTTACCTCATCACCAAAGCCTTCACTTCGAGTTGTACTATACATATCTATTAAATCTCTAGCATTTTCAGCTCGGTAGCCATAACGTACACCATCAAAGCGAGCCAAATTAGAACTTGCTTCTGCAGGAGCAATAATATAGTAAGCTGATAATGCAGTATTAGTATGTGGCATTGAAATTTCTGCAGTTTCCGCTCCTAATTTCACTAACTTATTAATACTATCTTTAATCTTAGCAATAATTTCTGTGTCAATTCCCTGACCAAAATAGTCTATAGGAACTCCAATTTTTAATCCCTTAACATCCGCTACCAACGCTTCTTTAAAATCTTCTTTCTTATATGGTGCTGAAGTTGAATCTTTTGCATCATGACCTACCAGATGGTTCATCACTAAAGCACAATCTGTTACATCTCTTGTGACTGGCCCAATCTGATCTAAGCTAGATGCAAAAGCGATTAACCCGTATCTAGATACCCTACCATAAGTGGGTTTTAATCCTACAACTCCACAAAAAGCCGCTGGTTGGCGAATCGAACCACCAGTATCAGAACCCAGACTAATTACTGCTTCTCCTGCTGCTACTGCTGCTGCTGAACCACCACTTGAACCACCTGGCACTCTTTCTATATCCCAAGGATTAGTTGTTGGAAAAAATGCCGAGTTTTCGGTAGACGACCCCATAGCAAATTCATCTAAATTCGTTTTTCCTATCATTATAGAATCAGCTTGGGCCAGCCTCCCTACCACAGTAGCGTCATATGGTGGTACAAAGTTTTCCAACATTTTCGAGGCACAAGTCGTCCTAATTCCCTTTGTACACACATTATCTTTGATTGCAATTGGAATTCCCGCCAATCCCCCCAAATTTTCATCTCCTCGTTTAATCCTTTTATCTAACTCACGCGCTCTCTCAAAAGCTTCTTCCTTATTTATATATATATATGATTTAATCTGTCCTTCCACTGCAATAATCCGCTCAAATTGGGCTTTAATTATTTCTTCTACTGAAATTTCCCGACTCTGAATCAAATCCAGTAAATTATGTGCTGTTTTAAAATATAATGCCATCTACAATCACTCCCTTAAGAGCTTAAAATTTTCGGTGTCTTAAAGTATGACCCATCTTTGTCAGGTGCATTTGAAAGTGCGACCTCTTTATCCAAAGATTCCCCGATTTCATCTTCTCTAAAAATATTGCGTAAAGGTAATACATTAGCTGTAGGTTCCACATACTCTGTATCTATTTCTTCTAATTTATGTACATAATCAAGAATATTGCTCAACTGATTTGCCAAAACGTCAATCTCTACCTTCGATAGCTTTAATCGAGCCAGCTTCGCAACATATTCTACTTCTGATCGTTGAATCATCTATAGTCACATCCCTTCGAAATCCTTTCACCAAAGTATAGCATATAGAGATTAGAGTTACAACTTTAGCTATGTTAGTACGCTGACTTTATGAAAGATAAATAAAAAAGCTAAAATACAGAGAATTTCTCCGTATTCTAGCCTTGATGAATTTTTATCTTTTGAGTTAAGACCCCCACTTCTATAAGTGGGGGAATTGTTTTTAATCTTCAGTGGGGGTAGAATCCCCTACTGAAGCCCCGATGTTCAGCTTTAGCTGGACGAGTTCACTTACAATTATAAAATTTTCGCACCAAGCTCAGCTAAAGGAGAACGTTCCCCCTTAGTCAAAGTTATATGACCTGCAATACTAAGATCTTTAAATTTCTCAGCTACATAAGTCAATCCATTATCATTTTCATTTAGATAAGGATTATCTATCTGTTCGGGATCACCAGTTAAAACAACTTTTGTTCCCTTTCCTGCCCGGGTAATTATTGTTTTAATCTCATGCTTAGTCAAATTCTGTGCCTCATCAATAACCAGATATTGATCTGGAATAGAACGCCCACGGATATAAGTTAATGGTTCAATCTGAACTAATTCTTTCTCAGTTAAAAAATCTATACTCACATCAGTGTCTTTCTTCCGAATCGTCTTATCTCCACCATGAATAATCAGTTCTAAATTATCATAGATCGGTTGCATCCATGGCCGAAGTTTGTCATTAACATCTCCAGGCAAAAATCCAATATCTCGACCCATCGGAATAACTGGTCTAGCAACCAAAAGACGACGATATACCTCTTCATCAGTTACTTTATGCAGTCCTGCTGCTATGGCTAATAAAGTTTTACCAGTCCCAGCTTTTCCCATTATAGTAACAAGAGAGATTGTATCATTTAACAACAATTCAAGCGCAAAACGCTGTTCCCGATTACGTGCTTGAATCCCCCATGGATAGGTAAGTTTAAATGATAAATCTTCTATTCTCTCTGTTTTCTTTCGATAAATTCCAAGTGCAGATTGATTCCCTGCTTTTAATTGTACGCATTGATTAGGATGTAGTTCTTGCCCGTCTAACTTTAAATGACCTTGTTCATAAAATTGATCAATAATCTGAGGGTTCACTTCAAGATCTAACATACCTGCATAGGAAGTTTTATACTCTATTTGATCTTTAATATAATCATCTGCATTCAATCCAAAAGCATTTGCTTTAATCCGCATATTAATATCTTTTGAAACCAGAACAATCTTTTTATATCGCTTATTTAACAGATTTTTGTTTGAAAAGGCAACACTTAAGATTCGATTATCCATCTTATCCTGGGCCAGCCCTTCAGGAATTTCATGACCATTGCGATCAATCTCAATTCGCAATATTCCTCCTGATTCTAATGTTACCCCCTCATCTAGACGACCAAATTGGCATAAGTGATCTAGAAGCCTTGATGTCAAACGTGCATTAAAACCAATAGTATCATTACGTGCCTTCATTGCATCAATCTCTTCAATTACAGGAATTGGAATCACCACATCATTGTCACTAAATGCAAAGATAGCATGGGGATCATTTAGTAAAACATTGGTGTCAAGGATGAACAAATTTTTTTGCTGGTTCATATCTTCACCTCCATTTAATGAAACACACTTAATAAACAACTAAGCATTGCTAATTGCTTTATTATACCATTATATTTAGTTTAAGTCAATTATATTTCATTGTTTTCCCATGCGTTTACATTAATATACTTTTTCATAACCCCCTCATCCACTCTTCTTTCAAGTAATATTCTTTAGGATGATTTAAAACATCTTTCAATTCAGTTAACATTCTTTCTTTATCTTTAGGTAAAGTCCCATTAACAGCAATGTAATTAGAAGCATGATTTGAGCGAAAAATACATGGATTAGGTAAATTAATACCCTCGATAAGATTATATAACTCTTGCATAATTTCCAAAGTATCTAACAAAATTAACTCTTCATTCTCAATTTCCTCATAAATGGGAGTATTGGGTGTAACCATCAAAGTCAGCGCACTAAGATAATTTGGCTGCATAGCGTTAACCACAAGAGCTGTTGCCCTAGCATGTTCCTTGGTCAATGAGCGTCCTCCCAATCCTAAAATAACAGTAACTGAAGATTTAATACCAGCCTGTTTTAACCTTTGGCCAGCTTCAATCATCATCTCTGGAGTAACACCTTTTTTTATTCTTTTTAAAATTTCAATATGCCCAGATTCTAATCCAAGATAGGCCATCTTTAACTTCGCTTCTTTAAGCTGAATTAGTTCATCTACAGACTTTTTTAGAATACTCTTGGGACTAGCATAGGTTGTAACTCTAGTAATACGTGGAAAACATTGTTGCAAAAATTGCAATATCTCTAAAAGCTCTTTTGTAGGAACCTGAAGTGCATCTCCATCCGCTAAAAATATTCGACGTACTTCAGGATAGAGTTGAGCTGCTTCTTCAATTTCAGCTTTGATCGTTTCCATAGATTTAATATAAAACTTTTTCGCTTTATACATCGTACAAAAAGTACACTGATTATGCGAACAACCCACCGTTACTTGTAAAATCAAACTCGAAGCCTCACTCGGCGGCCTCCAAATCTGTCCAATATACTCCATACCATCACATCCCAAACTCTTAATTCTTAATTCTTAACTATTAACTATTAACTATTATAAATACTTCATCGGATCAACAGCTCGACCATCTTTTTGAATCTCGAAATGCAAATGTGGGCCAGTTGAACGCCCAGAGTTACCGGATTTGGCAATAGTCTGGCCCTGTTTTACCCATTTTCCTCCAGTAACCAATACTTTAGAATTATGACCATAAAGAGTTCGATAACCATCTTTATGGTCAATAATAACGGTATATCCATAACCATTAATCCATCCACCCCAAACCACTTTACCATCTGCGGCAGCTTTAATATTTCTACCTATTGGAATCGCAACATCTATTCCTTCATGCATCTTTCCCCAACGGGGACCAAAATATGAAGAAATTCTGCCTTTAATAGGCCATATAAATAGTTTCTGTTGAACTTTAGATTTTCCTCCAACAGTTGGAGGAATTCTTATCTCCATTCCTACAGCGATTCGATCTGGGTTGTTCAAGTTATTATATTTGATTAAAGTCTGATAACCAACTCCAAATTTCTTAGCAATGGACCAAAAGCTATCTCCAGATTTAACTTTATATGTCTCCTCAAGTTTTAACTCCATACCTACAGTAATCTTATTCACATTATAAATACCATTCAAACTTGCTAAAATATCTACATCCAGATTATGTTTCCGCGCAATCGTCCATAAACTCTCTCCCGATTGAACTTTATGAACTGCTTTAGCATAAGCAGGGGTCACTAAACTAATTCCAGTAACGGCTGTGATCAAAGTAAAACCTAAAAATTTACGATAAAACTTTTTCATAACTTCATTCCCTTCTGCAATGATATTATAATGAATTAGTGCATCTATTAGAGTGTGATCTCCTACACTTTTATCCTCTAACTTATTAAATTCAAAATTAATCCCCATTTTCCTTTAGGTATTATGTAGCAAAAAAGAAATTTTCTTTAGTCTACAGGAAATCATTAATTTTTGTCTAATTAATTTGATAGACAAGTATATGAGGAGGGTCATAATGAAAAAAAGATTTATTTTATTAGGTTTAATCATTCTGCTGGTTACTTTCTCTAGTGTTGGATTTGCCAATGAAAAAGATGTACTTAGCTTAAAAGCAGGATCTGGTTATGGAAGTCTTGGTTTTGAATATGAGCATATATTCCAAAATAAAGTTGCAATTTTTGCAGGTACTTCTATCAATGAATTTGGAAGATTTTTGACAATAGGCACCAGATTCCATCCATATACAACAGTCAATCACCTTTATTTTGGTGGATCACTTACTATTAAGGAAATGGACTTATCCTTATTTTTGGTAAATAGCACTGTCGGATATGAGTGGAAATTAGGTAACAGATTATTTGCAAGAGCAGAAGGCGGTGTTACTCTTGATCCCAAGTTTAATGTTAATGCTAATTACGGAGCGAGCATTAGTTATGAATTTTAGAAACTATGAAGCCAGGGTTTAAATATCAATCCCTGGCTTTTTTCATTAGATTAATGAATTGTGATCCATAATTAGAACATACCCCGGTAGAATTCCCGTTCTGCTGCCTGTGGTCCGCCATGTGGCCAGACAATCTGATTATTCGTTGTAGAAACTGAACACTCTCTATAGCAGTTACATCTATTGTGATTGTTATCACTCCTTTATAATAGATTCTGGTGTTTACTTATTTTGCAAAGTAACTAAGTATATCTTTATTTGAAATTTTTAAGTCATCAGTTAATTCTTTGCGATTAGATACTATTGATAAAACAAACTTTTCCTCAGCAATTTTGCTTTCCTTCATTTTTACATCTTTATACCCTAACCTTATAATGAGTTCGTTAACAAATTCACTATGAGTAATGACGTCCTCTGTAGCTAAATGAAATTCTCCCTTGAGATCATTGTTTATTATGTAATGAATTTGTTTTGCTAACATAACATCTGTATTATTAGTCAAATAAAGATTACTGTATATTTCGATCTCTTCATCATTATTAATTTTGTCTAATATATCGTTATATCTTGGAGAGTCTTTTCCCCATAGCATAGGTAATCTGAGTATGCATAGATTATCACCTAATATTTCTTTTAATTTTTGTTCACATTCTACTTTAAATTTACCGTATTCACTTTCAGCATTTAATTCATCATATTCATAATGAGGTTTAGTTATATCGTTATCAAAAACATTTGCTGTAGAACAAAAATATAGTTTGCCATCTATATCTTTTAAATATTTTGCTACCTCCGTATGTACTAATAGTTGCTCGCTAAAATCACCTCGTAAACAAGATATAACCAGTTCAGGACTAACTTTTCTTAATATTTCTTTTATGCTATTCAAATCATTTACATCTAACTTAAATGTCCTATCTGAAAGTAAATCAAGCTTTCTACTATAATATGTACCATAAACATCAAAGTCTTTATTCAATTCTTTAATTAAAGCTTTCCCTACCAGACCACTCGCTCCTAAAATCAGTAATTTGCTCATTTTAAAGTCCTCCTCTCAAACAAAGATATTATACAATATCCAGAATAATCTATCAACTCATTATGAAAATAAAACCGTCTCATAAGCAAAATTCACCTTAAGACGGTATAATCAACATAATATCCTACTTACCCTTGTATGAGTTCTTTAAATTTTTCTTCTGTTAATATCGTCACACCCAATTCCTTTGCTTTTTCATACTTAGAACCTGGTTCTTTACCTACCACAACAAATCCAGTCTTTTTACTCACACTGGAAGAAACTTTACCACCTTTACTTAAAACCATTTCTTTTGCTTCTGATCGAGATACTGTTTCTAATCCTCCTGTGAAAACAAAAGATTTACCAGCTAAAGAAATATCTTTTTCTCCCTCTTCAACTGACTCCATTTCAACTTTTACGCCTCCCTGACGTAATTTTTCAATAAGCTCACGGTTCTTCTCTTCACTAAAAAAGTTAACAATACTCTCTGCAATCTTTGGCCCAATCTCATCTAATTCTAATAACAGATCTTCAGAAACATTCATCAGTTCATCAATTGATCTATATTTCTCAGTCAATACTCTTGCAGCTCCAGAGCCTACATGACGAATCCCAAGTCCAAAGATCAGTCTATCAAGAGAACGATCTCTACTTTTTTCAATTGCTGCTATCACATTATCAGCAGATTTCTCTCCCATCCGTTCTAATTGGAGAAGATCTTCTTTCTTAATATAATAAATGTCGGCAACATCTTTAATTAAACCTTTTTCAAGTAATCGATCGATCACACTTGGGCCAACTTTCTCTAAATTCATCGCATTTCGAGCCACAAAGTGAACAATCCCTTCCTTCACCTGAGCTGGACACCCCAGATTGTTAGTACAATGATGTTTTGCTTCACCTACTTCACGTACTACATGTGCACCACACACTGGACATACTTTAGGCATTTCAAACTCTTTTTCATCGCCAGTTCTTTTTGAAAGCACCACTTTAACTACTTCTGGTATAACATCTCCAGCCTTCTGAATTACTACTGTATCACCAATCCGCACATCTTTACGTCGAAGTTCATCTTCATTATGCAATGTTGCCCGGCTAACAGTAGAACCCGCAACTTCCACAGGCTCCAAAATTGCTACTGGAGTAATCGCACCTGTTCTACCTACAGATGGTTCGATATCATTAACAATTGTAGTTCTCTGTTGAGCAGGGAATTTATATGCAGTGGCCCAGCGTGGACTTTTAGCTGTTGTACCCAACTCATCTCTTAAGGCCAAATCATTTATCTTTATAACCATTCCATCAATCTCAAAGAATAGGTCATTTCTTCTCTCTGTCCATTCTTCAGTTATTTTAATAACCTCTTCTATATCAGAACATAACCAGCGTTGATTAACCTTGAACCCTAATTCCTCTAAATAGGATAAGACATCTGTATGAGTAGTTAAATTCCCATCACCTAAATAGATCTGATCATAGGCAAGATAATCTAATGATCTTTCAGAAGCAATACGGGGATCTAATTGACGAACAGTACCTGCAGCCGCATTCCGAGGATTAGCAAAAGGTTGTTCTTCTCTCTCAATACGTCGTTGATTTAACTTTTCAAAGCGACGTTTATCCATATATACTTCACCACGAATTTCAATGTTAACTGGCTGTTTCAACTTTAAAGGAATACTTTTGATAGTACGAATATTATGAGTCACATTTTCACCAATTACTCCATCACCACGGGTTGCAGCTCTAACCAACCTTCCATCTTCATAGGTTAAAACTGCTGTTAAACCATCTATCTTTAATTCAAGCACATACTCAAGATTTTCAAGAGCACTCATTCTTTTGATACGTTGGTCAAAAGATCTTAAATCTTCCGCGCCAAAGGCATTATCTAAACTGAGCATCGACACCCTATGAGTCACCTTTTGAAATGATTCGATAGGAGCACCTGCCACCCTTTGTGTTGGCGAATCAGGAGTGATAATCTCTGGATATTCTGCTTCAAGAATTTTTAACTTTTGCATTAATAGATCATACTCAGCATCAGCAATCTCTGGCTCATCTAATACATAATAACGATAATCGTTATGCTCTATCTCTTTTCGTAATTTGTCTGTTTCTGCGTTGGCTTGGTTTAATGCTGCTTCACGCCCATCTTTCATCTCTAACTGTTTCAAATCATCCAGATTCACCTTTTTCATAAATCAAAACTCTCCTTTCTATCTATAAGCAATTTAAATTCTCTCTATTGGTGCATATGCAAGTAGCACCTTCTTTAGACCACCAGCGCCAGGGAAGATAATATCTAGTTCTTGATTTTGACCTTCACCACGAACTCCTACTACAGTTCCAGGGCCAAATTTAGGATGACGAACTTTCTCTCCCCCGGAGTATTGACCAAACTTAATTCCATTGCTAGTCTTTTGTTCCGTCATTCGAGGCTTGATCTTACCCATGTTTTGATTATCACTGGTTTGACTACACCTCTGTGGTGTTTGTTCCCTTTCTTCCTCTTCAAATCCAAAAAGTTTTGGTGGAATGTCCGCTAAAAAACGTGAAGGACTATGGTATTTAGTTTTTCCAAAGACCATCCTGGTAGTTGCAAAACTCATATAAAGTTTTTTCATAGCTCTGGTGATTCCAACATAACAAAGTCTGCGTTCCTCTTCTAAAGCATCCTCATCTTCCATTGACCGCGTATGCGGAAAAATATTTTCCTCCAGCCCTGATAAAAAGACAACTGGAAACTCAAGACCTTTAACTGTATGCAATGTCATTAAAAGAACCGCATCATCACCTTGATCTACCGAATCTAAATCTGTAACTAATGCAATTTCTTCTAAGAAAGAACCTACTGTATAACCCTGACCGCCTTTAATCGTTTCTTCCATCACAGAGAAAAGTTCCTGGATGTTCTCAATCCGAGTTTGTGCTTCAATAGTACCTTCTAACTCTAATTCTCTTAAATAACCAGTCTTGTCCAACATCTCTTTTGTAAGATCAGTTACTTTAGCTTCTTCACTCAACCCGCGTAATCTTTCCATCATTTCATAAAATTTCGCCAGTCCACTTTTAGCCTTCCCACGGATAGTTAATATATGATTCACCTTTCCTGCGGCTTCATATAAGCTCAATCCATGGTGTAAAGCGAATTCAGTCAGACGCTCTACTGAAGTAGCACCAATTCCTCGACGAGGTCGATTGATAATCCGAGTAAAAGCTACATCATCTGCAGGGTTATAGATCAACCGTAAATAAGCCAGAATATCTTTGATCTCCATTCTATCATAGAATTTTAAGCCTCCAACAACTTTATAAGGAACTCGATTACGCATCAAAGCATCCTCTAAAACACGAGACTGTGCATTGGTTCTATAAAGAATAGCACAATCTAAGTAGTTATGTTCTTTTCGACGAAGTTCTAAAATCTGGTGAACTATAAATTGACCTTCCTCTCGATCTGAGGATGCCTTAAAAAGATTTATATACTCACCTACACCATTCTCTTCTGTTGGTCTAAGCCGTTTTTCCTTACGATTTGTATTTTTAACAATAACGTGGTGAGCTGCATCTAAAATTCGTTGAGTAGAGCGGTAATTCTGTTCCAATTTAATTACTGTAGCATCTGGATGATCTTCTTCAAAGCTTAAGATATTGCGAATATCTGCTCCCCGAAATCCATAAATACTCTGATCAGGGTCTCCTACTACACAGAGATTCCGATGATCTTCAGCCAAAAGGTTGACCAACACGTACTGAGCATGGTTTGTATCCTGATACTCATCCACCAGAATATATCTAAATCTACGTTGATAGTATTCTTTAACAAGCTCATTTTCCCGGAATAGTTTAACTGTCAAACCAATTAGATCGTCAAAATCCAAAGCATTGTTAACTTTTAATAAATCCTGATAAGGCCCATATACATCACTTACAATCTTCTCCATGTAGTCTCCAACTTGATTTGCATATGCATCAGGGCCAATCAACTCATTCTTTGCGCTACTAATGAAAGATTGAATAGCTCGAGGTTTAAACCTTTTGTCATCGATATTTAGCTTTTTCAATATCTGACGAATCGCTGTCAACTGATCTGCAGTATCATAAATAACAAAGTTACTTTTATAGCCTAGCTTTTCTATCTCTCTACGCAAGATGCGCAAACAGATTGAGTGAAATGTTCCAAGCCATAATCCTTCACCACCCTGTCCTAAGAGTCTTTTTACACGTTCTTTCATCTCATTAGCAGCTTTATTGGTAAAGGTTACTGAAAGAATATTGTATGGGTAAATTCCTTGTTGAATTAAATAGGCAATACGATGTGTTAGTACTCTGGTTTTACCTGAACCAGCACCTGCGAGTAATAATAATGGGCCATCGATGTGTTGGACGGCTTGCGCTTGTTCTGGGTTTAAGCCTTGTACGATGTTCATGTTGAGTCCTCCTTCTTTTTATATGCTCATCACAAAAGAATGCCATATTGCTATGGCATTTCTGGTAATATTTTCGGTCAATGCGAAAACTATTATGTGTAACTTTATTATATTTCTTGTTGGGTGGGGGGATTTCCTGCAATCTAAGAAATTAAATCCACTATAGAGATGATTTAATTTCTTTAGTTAACCATAAAAGAAAAAAATCTCAAGAGATAAATATCTTGAGACTCTTTAACTCATATCAAGCATTAATTGTTTAACATAGCTGTTGAAGTAATGCCTAACTTTTCAATATTTCCTTAAATATTTTACGTCTTTTGTATTTTTTGATGGCAGATTTACAAAAATTAAATAATAGCTTATCATTAAGCTCATTTTTATATTATAACTCAAGTACATTTAATTTTTAAGTTATTTTTTTTGCAGCACCCTCATACTTTACATCTATTTCCTTTGGAAAATTTTCTAAAGGAAAAGTAAA
Organism: Halanaerobiales bacterium; assembly: GCA_030627905.1. Lineage (GTDB taxonomy): Bacteria > Bacillota > Halanaerobiia > DY22613 > DY22613 > JAGMES01. The sequence continues at coordinate 1,616 of DAOVRZ010000015.1, read as the reverse complement.
AACAATATACCCATAATCTTCGAGGTCATCGGAAGAAATTCCAGTCTGGTGTACATCACCAAACATTTTATATGCCTCTATAATTTCCTTATTAGGTAAGTCAATAATATCCTTCTTCCTAAAGGATGTCGAGACAGCATGATTAAATTTTTCTAGATAATCCACAAGTTTATTTGCAGTTGTAGATCCATGATGTGGAATTTTAAAAACAGTATTACAACCAAATTTATCTTTTATAGGAAAAACTTTTAATTCATCTATAGTGTGATTATCTAAATCTCCAGTTAAACAAAATGTTACTATTTCCGAACTTGTATCCACTTTAACCTGCAGTCTTAAAACTATAGAATAATAGTTTGGCTTTTCATGAAGCTTTTTATTATTCTCATGAATATCCTTTATCATTTTTAATGTATTTTCCCGTACGATATAAGATACAGGAGCTATTGCTTCCATAGAAAAATTGAATGTTTTAATTTTAACTCTAAAGTTAAAATTAAAAATGTTTCCACTACTGTGATTAGCTGAAATAAGATATCCATGAGTAATTTTTTCTTCAATTAAATTGAATATATCTCCATACTCAGTCTTTAAGCCTTCTTCAGTTAAACTATTTAATATTTCTCTTCTTGAAATCCCTTCTGGCAAAATAAATACAGTTTCATCTGTTACATATTCAAATAATTCGGATAAACCCTTAGAATGGTCTAGATCCGTATGAGTCCAACAAATAAAATTTAACTTTGTAATACCTTTATTTTCCAATAATTCTTTCGTCAAAAATCGTCCCCCAACTTTATAACTATCAATGACACCTACAAATTGATTTCCTATGTTAAGTATAATACTTTCACCCTGATTTTTATAACCTATAATATGATTCGACCACAAAAAGTATTTTAGTCGCACTTGCATACCATATAAAGTACTGATCCCGCCAATTCAGTACTTTATATGGTATGCAAGCTCTTGTGTGACTACTTTTTGTGGGCTAATCATAATATATAACCTTATAAATTGATTTTCCAATAAATAAAATGGTTTTACTGGTATCTCCATGTAATTTAGCCAGTCTTAACTTTTTTAAAAATCACATTTTTATTATGACCTTTTGACATAATTTTTTTTACAGGGACAAAAGTATTAACAGGTTCTCGATGAATATTTTTCTCTTTTTCTTTCTTCTTAAAAGCTTTTTCGCGTTCAATTAAAACATGCATCATAAATCACCTAGCCTTCCCTTTGTTTTTAAAGTTTCAATCCCTTCAGTTGTAAAACTTTTAACAAATAAATCAAAAATAAAATTATTGATTTTAGTAAATTGGTAATCTATCCTGTCGTTAATAAGTTCTTCTTCCCTTGAATACCCTTCATAATCTAAATATAATCTAAAATACTTTTTATCTCCTACTAAACCACTATCAAATCTTCTTACAAGATTAATCCAAATATCATTATATCTAAAATTATTTATTAAACTAGTGCAACATAGCTTAATTATTAAAGATACTACTTCACAAAACAAACAAAATAATGTATAATAAAATAAAAACTTTAAGGAGTCATTTTATTATGCTATTACAACCTACAAAAATTGAAACGACAGAAAAACAAAG
>DAOVRZ010000185.1:0-4908 GCA_030627905.1 Halanaerobiales bacterium | reverse complement strand
TCTGAATTTTTTACTAAAAGAGCAACAATTTCATGTGATTGCCTAAAAGGGATATTATATTTTTGAACTAACAGTTCAGCTAAATCTAAAGCCAGAATAAAGCTATTACTAACAGCCTTACTCAGGTTTTCTTTATTAATTGTTAAAGTTGAAAATATTCCTTTAAACATTTCAATTATGGAAAAAAGTAACTCGAATGAGTTTCTTAATAATGGTTTTAAGTCTTGAAAATCCCTGAAATATCCTGTTGGAATTGATTTAACGACCATTAGGGCATTGAATAGGTTTGATACAATTTTGGAACTTCTACTTCTGATTAATTCTAGAGTATCTGGGTTTTTCTTTTGAGGCATAACGCTTGAAACTGAACAGTAGGCATTATCTAACTCAATAAAGTTAAACTCACTTGTTGACCAAATAATCAAATCTTCTGCTATTCTTGAAAAATGAATTGCCAATGAGGAAAGTCCCATTATTGTCTCATAGATATAATCTCGAGAACTTACAGCATCAATAGAATTATAAACAATCCCATCAAAACCCAAAAGCTCTGCTGTTCGAAGTCTATCGATACTAATACTTGTTCCTCCAATAGCACATGCTCCAAGAGGGTTCTTATTAACTCGTTTATAAATTTCTTCTATTCTTTCAAGAGATCTTAAAATTTGTGCAAGATAATTATTGATATAATGTGAAAATACTCCTAGCTGCCCCTTTTGCAGATGAGTATATAATGGCATATATGCATCAATGTTTTTCTTAGAAACATCAAGTAAAACATCAAATAACGTGAATAATTCTTTAGTGATATTATTTAATTCCTCTCTTATTTTCAACCTTAGATCAACTGAGATTTGATCATTTCTCGATCTACCTGTGTGTATTTTTCCACCTATTTCAATGCCAACTTTATCAATAACGCTCTGTTCTATAAAAGGATGAATATCTTCAAAATCTTCGTTTAATTCAATCTGATTAGTTAATAGTTTTTCTCTTATCTCTTCAAGGGAAGTTAGAATTTTTTTGATTTCACTTTTATTAAGCAAATTTTGTTCAAATAGCATAATATCATGCACTTCCGTTCCTATAACATCTTCTTCAGCAATCCATAAATCCATTTTTAAAGATGAAATAAACTTCAAGGCTTTTTTTTTTAATCAAGCGGAGTATCTAATCTTGTTCTAAATAAATTTTTAGGCATGCTTAATCTGAAAAATTGTGATATAAATTATAAATATATTTATTTTCCACTTTTTAATATTTTTAATATTTAACCTCGGTAATATTTCAATAATCCTTCTAGGATTTTAGGAGCATCATCTATAATACAATAATCAGCAGTTTTAAAAATAGGGGCGTTTGGATCTTTATTGATTGCAACTATCGTTTTTGATTTTGTTATTCCAACAATATGTTGAATTGCTCCAGAAATTCCAAATGAGAGATATAAATCTGGAAAAATTGTTTCACCACTTATGCCAATTTGTAAGTGTTCTGGCATCCAACCATCCATTATTGGACGTCTGGTTCCACCTACTTGTCCGTTTATGTTTTTTGCCAGTTTGAAAATTTTGTCAAAGTTTTCTTTAGACAATAAACCATGTCCCCCACCTAATACATATTTCGCATCTGATAGTGTAGCAGAAGGCTTATCTTTACGGGTTGGGTTTCCAATTATTTTAATCTTGAGCTTATTTTGATCAAAATTATATTGAAATTTTTCTCTTTCTATATCCGGTTTTTTCAGTCTCTGTTTTTGAAAAGTACCCATAGTAACAGTACACATCTGGGGTCTTGTTTCTGGGCAAGTAATTTTTACTATAATATTCCCTAAATATGCTGGTTTATCACTTATTAAAAGATTATTCTCTTCTTTCTGTAATTCTAAATTTAAAACATCACTTACTAAACCAGTACGACAACGGTACGCTAAACGTGCAGCTAGTGCATTACCTGCCTCTGTGGATGGAAATAAAAAGATTGAAGGTTTATGCTTTTTAATAAGATCAAAGATAATATCTGTAAAAATTCTCTCATGATAATGTTTTAGATCTCTATGACTTATATAGATGGTTTTATCAACACTATGTTCCTCAATAGTAGGTATATATTGTTCTGCATCAAGGGCAAGTAAAATTCCTACTAATTTTTGACCTAACTTATCTGCAATTTCTCTCGCTTTTCCTAATATCTCCAAAGCACAATCATGGACTTGCAGATGATCTTTGATTTCTGTAAAAACCCATACATCCTTATAGTTATTTAATTTACTCAAATTTTACCCTTCTATTTTTTTTCACTAGAATAAACATTATTAATTCCATTTTCTTTCATAATCTGAATTAAACTCTGTATCTTGTCATTTACAGAGCCTTCTAAGATGTTATTTTTTCTTTTTATTTCTACTTTCTCAATTTTAACAACTCTTGTGGGAGATTTATTACATCCATCAATATATTCAGGATAGTTGAATATTTTATAATCAAAGATTTGAATTTTCTTTTCAAAGGCCTTTTTAATTCCTGATAATGATACATACCGTGGATTATTAGAATGACTTACAGTTCTTAATAAAACAGGTAACTCGACTTCAATGTTTTGCGATTCGTGTCCAAAATTGCGATGACATTTAATAATATGATTCTCAATTTCTAATGTAAAAATATCGGTAATTAATGGGATTTCAAGTGCTTCTGATAACTGAAAAGGAACTTGACCTGTGCTAGAATCAGAGGTTTGACTACCGCAAATAATAATATCATAATTTTTTATTATTTCAAAGGAATCTTTCAAGATCAATGTTGTTTGAAAGGTATCTGAATATGCGAATCTCGGATCACTTATTAAAATCGCATGATCAGCACCCATTGCCAGACCCTCTCTTAAAGCAAATTCAGCCTGAGGAGGACCCATAGTCATTATGGAAACAATAGCATTATACTTTTCTTTTAATTTAAGCCCTAGTTCAATTGAGTATAGATCATCTGGATTAATTATATTCTCAGTACCATCTCTTAATATTGTGCCTGTAGATTTATCTATTTCTAAATTGTCATAACTTGGTACTTGTTTTATTAGTACAACTATCTTTAGCGTCATTTTAAATATTTCCTCTTAAAATTTGATTAGCAATAATTAATTTCATAATTTCTGAAGTGCCTTCATAAATTTCACATGCTTTAGCATCTCTATAGTAACGCTCAATTGGTAAATCCTTCATATAACCATACCCTCCATGAATCTGAAGCGCTTCTTGAGTAATTTGACGAGCAACTTTACTTGCAAAAAGTTTACACATAGCTGCCTCTTTAGAAAAACTCTTGTTTTGCTCACTCATATATCCAGCTCTATATACCAATAATCTCGCAGCATCTATCTTAGTAGCCATTTCAGCTAATTTAAATGAAACCCCTTGAAATTGAGATATCGGCTTATTAAATTGAATTCTACCCTTTGAATATTTTACACTATGTTCATAAGCCGCTTGAGCGATACCCAATGCTTGGGCTGCGATACCAATTCTACCAAAATCTAACATTTGCATTGCATATTTAAAACCATTTTGTAGTTTTCCTAATACATTCTCCTTTGGAACACGCACATTATTGAAATACAAGCTCGTCGTCGGATTTCCTCTCATTCCCATTTTATTTTCTTTTGGACCAATTTCACATCCTACCATATCTTTTTCAACTATAACTAGGGTGAAACCCTTTTGTCTATCAATAGTTTGGTATCGAGTTCCTACTAAAAATACAGATGCAATAGCGCCATTTGTAACAAAAATTTTGGATCCATTCAAAACAAAGTCTTTTCCATCTTCTTCCGCCATACACTCAATACTTCTGGCATCTGAACCTGCATTAGGTTCAGTCCAGCTAAATCCTGCAATTTTTTTTCCAGATGCTATATCATTTAGAAGTCTCTCCTTTTGTTCCTCATTGCCCCAATTATAAATGGGTAATGCTCCAACAGCATTATGAACAGACACAGTAAGACCAGTAGAAGCACATATTCTTGAAATTTCTTCAATGCTGATTAAATAACTTATAAAATCTAATTCAGCACCTCCATATCTTTCGGGGATTGTTATTCCCCATAAATTCATCAATGAAATCTCTTTTATAATTTCGGGATAAAATTCCTCTTCTCTATCCATAATAGGTGCAAGAGGAGCTAAAACTTTTTCAGCAAAACTCCTAACGCTACGTCTTACTAATTTATGCTTTTCTTCAAGTTCAAAATTCATCTTAATCCTACATTTTTTAATTAATTTTTAACTATTATCTTAGTCCTATTCTAATCTCTATATTTTATATGTATTAATCTAATCAGGGAATCACCATGTAGTTTCTCTTTTCAATAGTTTAAAAATATAAGAATCAACAAGTGCGTTCCACGATGCTACAATGATATTCTCATGTGTTCCTATTGTTCCCCACGATTTTCCATTATCATTCGTTTCAACCAATACTCTCACTTTTGAGGCACTTCCTGCTTTATTAATTGTTCTAACTTTAAAATCAGAAAGATTTATTTTTTCTATACTTGGATAAAAATGAACTAGTGCCTTTTTAAGAGCATTATCTAACGCATTTACAGGTCCATTTCCATCAGCAGCAGTATGATATTCTTGACCTTTAACTTTTACTTTAATAGTTGCTTCAGATATTAAATTGTTCTGATTCATTTCAGTAAGTACTCGAAATCCTTCAAATTCAAAAAATTTTTTCCTATAATAATCTGGATCTTGAATGTTCATATCCATACTTCTCATAATAATTTCTAAAGAACCTTCTGCACCTTCATAAACATCTCCATCTTTCTCTTTTTGTTTGATCACTTCTAAAATCTCCGCAATTTTTGGATTATCTTTCGTTAAATGCATGCCAAATCTCTTAGACATGT
>DAOVRZ010000027.1:0-49974 GCA_030627905.1 Halanaerobiales bacterium | reverse complement strand
ATCATATAACTTATTATATTTTCTTTTCTTCTTCTCTTCTTTGTTTTCTAGTTTTTCTTTTCATAATAATCCCTCCAAATGTCTATAAATCAACATAATATTTAATTATATTATATTATATTTTTGCATTTTTGGAAACTATTATATCAAAATATATCGAAAAATATTTACTCGTTAGAGCTGTCGACTGTAACACTCATCTTTAGGATTCCTTCTTCATGTCCCACAGTAGGAAGATATGTGTTTTCATCCAACTGTTTATATCTGCCATCTTTCCAATCTTTTAAGGAAGGATTTTTGGGAATTGTCATAAATAAGTATCCAGCAGGCTTTAAGATCCGATCTATTTCAATAAAAGCTTTTTTATAGTTTCTTTTTTCCCATGACCCAATACTTGAGTTGATATAATGGCGTCAAATAAACAGTTACCCCACAGTAAACCTGTAAAATCTGCTTCTATTAATTCTTCAAACTCTAAATTATTAGTTTTCAGCAGGTCACTGGCCCGTTTTAAAGCAGTTTTAGAATAATCCAATCCATAAATTAGATAATTTTTCTTAGCTAAGAAAATAAATGTCTTCCTTCACCACAACCAATGTCTAAAACAGTCTTAACCTGGTCTTTCTTGAATTTTTTCAACTCTTACCAGATAAGGATGAGGTTCTATAATTCTTGTTCGTCTTTATTGATAAGCTATCTCCAATTGTTCACTTTGGCCCTCCTTATTAAAAACAGAAAAGCTACTCAATAAAAACGGATAATATGTAAAGTATAATTTCGCTAAGCATCGGCTCTTCACCACAGTTGCTGAGCTAAACCAGGAATCGTTGGCCTGGTTAAAAAGAACCGGCAATGCGAAGATCCCCAGCACAACAAAAAAGGTACCTGCTAAAGTGTTCTCCTTGAAAAGAATCACCTAGACAAGTACCGGACTCAAGGATTGAACCAAACCTTGACACATCTACTATTATACCAAGAATGGAAATTGAAAAACTGTTTCAAGAATTCAATAGAAGACTTGGCGAAACTCCTGATAGTAAACAATTTTTGAAGATGGTTAAAAGTACTAAGCCAAGATATATTCGGGATCAATTTATGAGTATTATTAAAACTATACAAAATGAATCACAGGATAATATAAATAAAGCTCTATCTTTTGTAGTAAAAAGGAAATTATGGAGTGCGACAACACTTGTATAAGTACTAAATAACATTGAAGATATATTGCTCTATGCTAAACAGGAGAACAAGTCGAATCTCTACCCAGACAAAACTATTGAGAACTCAATCTCACGGCGTGAAATGAATCAAATATTAGAGTTTGAATAGTTAAAGCAAGCCTTTTAATTTGATATTTCTAGGCCCACCAAGGGTCGGGAATTATAGAAAGTTTTTGTTTATGGAAAGATTCCAGACAAATTTCTCTATGACTAAAGAAAATGTCCGAAAATCTTTCCATAATATTTTATTCACAGAGGTTCTGTAACCAGTTTAATAAATCTTTATCTTCACTCCAAGGTGGAACATCGTCCGTTACCATTTCAATATAAGCAGATTCATTTTTAACTTGCCAAACACATGTCAATACTAAAAAATCAAATTAGAAACCCATTGCTGTTAACCATGTGGAAAGATTTTTCTCTCTAGTTTTAATATTATTTTCTGACTTGCCAAGATATTGTTCGTCAACAATTTCACCATCCAACATAAAAATAACACGCTCTGCTTTTGCTGCGACTTTGATGTCATGTGTTACTAATAGAATCGTCGTCCCTGTCCGGTTGATATCTGCTAATATATCCATAATTTCATCAGCCGCTTTGGAATTCAATGCACCTGTCGGTTCATCACCAAAGATAATATCAGGATTATTGATAAGAGCCCTACAAATTCCTACTCTTTGTAGTTGCCCACCCGAAGCCTGGGTAACATCATTATTAGCAAGTTCACTAATACCTGACTTCTCCATTAATTCAATTGCTCTTTTCTTAATACTTTTACGACTATTACTTTTTGCTAAATATGATGGTAAAATGATATTATCCAGAATATTAAGGTTTTTTAAAAGATGAATATGTTGAAAAATAAAGCCCATGTTATTTAAGCGTAATCTGGACAACTCTTCTTCGCAAAGAACAGATAGATCTTCTTCATTAAAAATAACACTTCCTGAAGTCATTCTATCCATCCCACTAATGTTGTATAGTAATGTCGATTTACCAGAACCAGATGGACCCATCACAGATACAAATTCTCCTTCTTTAATTTGCAAATCCACATTCTTAAGTACATTTTTATGATTTTCTTTACTGATCACATAAGTTTTACTTAATTCTTTTGCTTCTAATATATTTTTCATGTTTTTCCTCCTTATTCTACAATCATATCAGTTATACTGGATTTCTTTATAGATACAATACTTATCAATGTTGTGATAGTCACAACAATTATTAATGCAAGTGGGATAAGTATGTAAGCTTGAACATGATTAATAACAAATTCAATCTGGGAAGCACCCATAAAAGACCATAAAAAACTAACAAGTTTCTGACCAATTGTATTTGAAAAAATCGTCCCAAGAATTATTGCGATATTAAGTACCAGTAATGACTTCATTACATATTGTACTCGAATATTCTTTAAAGAAAAACCCATACTCTTCATAACAGCTATTTGATAGTTATCCTTGGCAATTAACATTTTAATAAATAAGGCTGTAATTAGTATTAATATAAATATAGAAATCACAATAGTTAAAATTACGATAAGTTTAAGTTGTTCTATGGTATTTCCTAAAGTCTGGTTCAAATAGTCTTCCAGATGAGTAACTTTTGCCGGATAAAAAGCCTTTTCATATTCATCAATTTTTTCTCCAATACTGATATCTGATTTTACATCTAAACTTACTACATACCAAAGTACTGTTTCTGGATTGAACGGCAATAAAGCTTTTGCTGTTCTTCCACCATTAGTCACATCCTGATAAATACCACTAACCAGCATATCCTTCTCTTGCTCATTAATTACTAACCGGAGAGTGTCACCAACACTTTTATTCATTTCATTGGCATTCAGATATGAGAGAGCAATCTCATTATTATGTATCGGAGCATCACCATTTAAATACTCCAAAGGAAAAATCGTAAAATCTCCTGTTTCAACTTTAATGTTTTCTTGAACTCCATCATTATTTATTATATTATACTCACAAGTAACTGTTGGTGAAAATTCCTCAACATCTTTATCCTTTTTAATATAAGTGATCATATCGTTATATCTTTCACTTATATCTTCTGATTGTCTTAAGTCTATCCGTATATCACTTCGCCCGATCCCCATATAGTTAATGAAATCAGGTGACTGCATAGTATTAAGAAAATTTACCGGGGAGATGATGATAAATGAACAAATAAAGAAAACAAAGAATATTATGCTGAACATTTTAGAACGTTGAAATACATCCTTTAACCCAAGGAAAATATTAACATTAAAGAATTTACTCTTATTGAGAGATAGATGATTTTTAATTTTCTGTCGTTCTCCCATATTTCCAGCTCGCAAAGCTTCTACTGCTGATATCTTATTAAACCTTCTAAGTATTAATATACAGAAAAAGACAACAATTAAAAATACTAAACCAACTGCCATCAAAGGAATTATGCTTTGAAGAATACTCTTTGAAGCATTGCCTATATATAACATAATATTAGCTGTGAATAAATGATTGAGAGATAATGATACAAGATATCCAATTAGAGAAGCTAAGGCTGCCATAACGGTGTACTTAACCAGGTATATTTTTTTAATATCGCCTTTTTTAATACCAATGGCTTTCATTACTCCAATCTCTCTATAATCTTCTTCAATGGTCGTGATAATGGTAAATCTAATACAGAGGAGTGCTATTATATTTAGTAGAATACTCACCAATATTATTACAACTACAATAATACCGTCTGATAGAGCATTAAGAGTTTTAAACAAATTGTAGTCAATGGTTGGACCCTTCTGGGGCAAGTTTGATAATGCATATGCATTGGTAAATTCGCTTATTTTACTTAAATCAGTAAGTAAGAATTCAATCAAGTATTCAACTTCGCCAATATTGTTTTTAAGTCTATCAAAATCAACTTTATTTACCACAAAGCGTTTTGAATGGACTATAGATGCATTCATCTGAGGATCTCGAACAAAAGCAACAACTGTAAGTTCCATATCAAGTACTTGATTAGAAATTTTGACTTTATCGCCAATTTTCATATTTTCACTCTGCATAAAGTAGATAGGAACAGCAATTTCGCCTTTTGAAACCTGAATTACTTGACTTTCAGTATCAAGTAAATAATCAAATGACTTATTCTGTTTTAAAAAATACATATCCATAACGCTATTTTTTTGTGTTGTATGGCTGTTGCCTAAATAAACATTTGACCCGTCAATATTAATCATCTCTGCAATCTGTTTATCTTTCACAAGGCTGTTATTTGATGCCCAATTATCAATATCGGCCCGATTAATTTCTCCAACATGCATCTGGACAAAATGTGGGGCCTCTGATTTAGCAAACAAATCATTCAATGAATTGAATAATTCTACAATCATATTAGAACCACTAGCAACAAGTAGAGTTGCTAACACAATAAAAATAACTAATGATATTGTAATAATCTTCTTTTTGACAAAATCTTTTGTTAACATTTTTAACAACATCTTTTTATTTGCTCCTTCCATCTGTTGCAAATCTATATCATGTTCAAAATCATTTGAATTATGATATACTTCACATGCATTAATTCAAGTGCATAGACACTTTTCATTTAAGTTTAAATCTCATCACTAACTAAGTCATCAAATGATAAAGGCTCTGAATCTAAGTTTAAATCCAATTGCTGAATGGATTTTAATCGGTATATAATCCCTGCTATAATAACAACAAATATTCCAGAGACAAAGAAAATAAAAGCAATACCCCTCCCTTCTCCTACTCCAAAAATACGACCAAAACTAGAAGCTAACGCACCGCCCGGCATGAAAAGAGGATTGAAAATCTTATCGGCTAAAAATCCAGAGACTGCATATGCTATTATCGATCCAATGTAAGTTATAACCGATATAAGAGACCACGCCCTGCCCTGCTTTTCATTACTAATATTTTGTCTAATCATGACGTCTATACTGCTATTTACAAAAGGAACTGTGAAAAAGAATAGAAAACCTGGAATGATTACATACCATATATTCGCATTCATTCCAATGAATGAAAAGAAGATACCCATTAGAGCTAGTGATACAGAGAGTATCAGTACGTGATTCTTTTTTCCACCAAGTGTACTGATAATTAAACTACTGATGAGCATCCCAATTGCACAGATCGACTGGGCTGTACCAAAAGTACGAGCATCTGTGAATGAAAGAACCATTGGTCCAAATAGGGCTTGTAAAAGTCCTACATAGAAAAGGATCAACGAAGTCACTGAGATCAAGATTAGAATACCTCGATCAGCAACAACAGTTTTAAAACCATCTGCCATTTCTTCAAAGAAACGAGATTCTGTCTTCTTTTTTGTTTTTACTTTAATTTTCATTTTACTTCTGACAAAAAGAATAGCAACAGCCGAAAGTAAGAAGCTCATAATATCTATGATCAGAATATATCTAATATCTATAATTGACATGAGAATTCCGGCCAAAAGTGGCGCTATTAAAAATTGTGCAGAACCTGCTAACTGTACCAATCCACTGGCTTTTGCATAAAGTTCCTTAGGCAAAAAATCAGAAACGGATGCTTTATAAGCAGGATTTTGAAAAGCGAAAAAAACAGAACTCAAGATAACACCTGGATAAATCACCCATAAACTTTCAGGTTTCATACTCATCAAAACGAAGACCAAAACAATACCAAATGCAGATCCAACATTACCAATAATCATTAAAAATCGTCTGTCAATTCTGTCGGCCAGTACCCCTCCTATAGGACGTAAAAGCAAAGCCGGCAGGAAAGCAAACAGTATCACCAGGGTAGCACTTGTAGCTTGACCTGTCATTTGGAAAGCATAGACTCCTAATGCAAATGCTGTTAACCCAGAACCAATTGTAGAGAGAAGTTCACCTACCCAGATTATTAAAAAATAAGAAAAACTATTTTTTTTAAACTGATTCTGATTATTGTTTTCTTGAATCAATATACAGTCACCCCTTATATTTATTATTTATTTGTGATTTGAATCCGATATATCCTCCTTTCATTATTTTTGATATATCTAATGATAAAGGATATATCGGATTTCCATTTAACGACATTTCAGAAGGGTAAGTCCCCCTCCTCTATTAGTGGGAGGTAGAAGTCTTACGATTATCCTAAAACTTAAGAGGGTGTTCAAATCCCCTTCTGAAGTCGTTAAACTTAAGAAATAATAACTTGTTGTTATTTCGGCTTTAATCACAAAGTTCGCTATTGAAAATTAATTATTGTGATACGTGGCTTATACTGTCCGCTTTAAGTAATCGTTCCGTTTCTCCCTGTATAAACTCAGGAAAAGTTTGTAAAGATTGGTCGATATTCTTTTTCTTAAACGTAACATGCAGAACAACTGCTGCAATAGCAAAGAAAGTTATCTGCATAATCTGAACTTGAGGATTAAAGTAATAAAGTTCTATCTGACTACCTGTTGCAGCAAGCCAAAATGAGAATAAAAAGAACCCAAGACATCCTTTTGTTGCATTAAAGATATATGATTGAAATAAAACAAAAGCCATTAATTGAGTCACATAGTAGAAATAGTCTGTAGTCGTTCCCATAGAAGAAATTAGATATCCAGGAAGAACCCACAGCCCAAAAAGAAAGCCAGTCAGTAATCCACTAGTGACGTTGTTCTTAAATTTGCTCTGTAAGAACGGTAATACAAAACCAATCCAACCAAAAACTCCACCTATAAGTCCTGCTTCTTGGAAGAAATTCAAAAAGCCTTTTACGATCATTTGAGGAACAGTACGAGTTATCACTGGTACTTCTATACCAAAAAACAGTGAGCCATAATGCATCAATGCTGCAAAGAGTATAGAAACTCCCAGTAGAATAGGAAACCAAAACAGATCTTTCTTTCTTGGTATAACCTTTAATAATATTGCTTTTAAAGCCTCTTTACCACCTCCTAGAAAATAAATAATCAGCCCAGCAATAGAGGGGGAGTATAGAGCGATTATTGTAACCGGATGCATTAATGTCAGCTCTCCAGTAATGGGAACAAAAAAATCAGCAAAAATCGTATAACAAATTCCAACTCCCCATATAGCTCCAAAAGCCATCAACAAATATAAGACAAGATATTTATTCTTATACTTCATATATTTGATATTTTTCATAATTTTCCTCCTATAATTAATTATTTTTTAATTGTTTTTTTTTATTAATTAATGACATGAGATTATTTATAGTACTGAAGTTGTTTAAATCCAGTTCATCATTTTCAATCTCAATTTCAAACTTTTGTTCTACAAAATTTACTAACTTCATGGCAAATAGTGAATTCACGAATCCCAATTCAAAATAATTATCATCATCTGAAAGCTCTATGTGTTCATCAATAGCCAAATTTTCTCCAATAAAACATCTTATTTCCTCTTGATAGTCCATTATTAATTCCTCCTCTCGTAAGTAAAGTTTAAGCTATTCTATTAGTACAAACCTCTATATATTCTGGGAGGTCTGGAATGTTCTCCAAATCATGCTCAAATATATAGTTTCCATTTTCATCAGAAGATTTTTCAGTAAATCCTGCAAAGCGAAAACTCACATTCATCATCCTGTTACGTCCAGTATCTCGAAAATCTGCTAATAGAGTTTTGTTATCCTTTTTTGCTTCTTTCATAATATAACTGAGCAGAACTGTACCTACCCCTCTTGATACTACCCGACATGACATTAACATCATTTCAAGCCGCCAGTGATCCTCTTTTAGATTTATTAACGCCACACCGATCTTACCATACGTTCCATATTTATCTTCTAATTCACAGATAAGCAACTTATAATCTTCTGACTGGCGTAAAGCATTTAATTCATCATAACTAAAAGTTTTACCTGTTGCATTCAATTGATTAGTTCTTACAGTAAGTTCTTCTGCCCGTTTCAAATCTTCTTCCTCTGCATCGCAAATTGAAAATTTCATATTAAGTGATGCTAAAAAGGATTCTGCTGGACCTTGATACTCTTTTTCTATTTGTTTCCTTTTATATTCATCTTGATACAGTTTACGTCTACGTGCTGAATCAGCAGTAATAAATCTTGGATTCAAACGGGAATTATCTAAAAGTGTTTGGTATTGGTTTGAATTAAGGCAATTTATAGATGGATGTACACTTTCTACTTCTTCTATTTCGAATTCCTGATCATCTATAAAGAGGATCGTATCCATCCCAATATTTATGTTTTTCTGGATCTGTTCCAATGAAGTAGACTTTGCATTCCAATGGATTTCGGGATAAATAAAATACTCATTCAGACCAAACTCTTCAAGCTTTGACATTGCCAAGTCATAATCATTTTTACTTGCAATAGAATGAAGAATTCCTCGTTTATCCAATGTTTCTATAATATTTTTTATTCCTGGCTTTAATTGAACATCATTATCCTCAATCAAAACTCCATCCCATAATGTATTATCTAAATCCCAGACAATACATTTAATCTCTTTTTTTTCATTCATAGGTATCCTCCTTTTAATATTTATAAAAACCTTTACCATTTTTATAACCCAAATGACCTGCATCAACCATCTTTTTCAATAATGGACAACACCTGTATTTTGGGTCCTGGTAACTCTGGTAGAGAACCTCCAAAGAATTTACAACCGTATCTAACCCTATCAAATCTGCTGTTTCCAAGGGACCCATTTTGTGGTTAAATCCTTTTTTCATAATGTTATCAACTTGCTCTGGTGTAGCAATTCCATCTTGAACAATAAAGGCTGCCTCATTCATAAAAAGATGAGAAAGACGATTGGAAACAAAACCAGGTAAATCATCAATTACGATAGGATTTTTTCCCAAAGTCTTTAAAAAGGAAACTACTTCTGTTTCAGTTTCTACTGAAGTATAATATCCCCTTATTACTTCTACCATTTCTTTTAGTGGAACAGGATTCATTAAATGGGTACCTATAACCCTTTTGGGGTCTGGCAAGAAAGAAGCCAATTTTGTAATTGAAATACAGCTTGTATTTAGTGCAAAAAACGCATCTTTTTTACATTTGTCTGCTAATCGCTGATACTCCGATATCTTCTTTTCTATATCTTCACTAATATTTTCAATGATAATATCAGCGTTTTCAATATTCTCATAATCAGTTTGAAAAGATATATTACTAAGAATCGTCTTCAAATCAACATTAGAATACTCTCTTTTCATCATACAAGCTGAACGGTACTCCCTTTTGATTATCTGTTTAGCCTTATCGAGAATATCCGTAGAAATATCTTTCAGGATGACACGGTATCCATATCTAGCTACATCTACTGCTGTGGCACTTCCCATGACTCCAGCACCAATAATAGCAATCGTTTTATTTTGCATCTTCTTTTTCTCCTTTCTTGAATCTTTTTTTAAAACATCTCATCATATATTTCTTTTGTTTCCACTAATGCCTTGCCAACCCTTTCACGGAACCATTCTACATCATTCATGTTAAGCGAGATATTGGGGTAAAGTCTTGAAAAAGTAGAAACAAGTATACCGTTTTTAGCAAGACAATTATTCAAAATTATATCAATCGACATAAGACCGAAAGTATAATCTGAAGGATTTTTTAAAATTTCATCACAACAATGATAGGCTGCACATGCAGGAGGACCTTGAATTACAAGTGGTAGGCCTATAGCAGCTGCCTTAGATTTCATGATCTTATGTATCATTTTTATTTTTTCATTCATTTCAGTCATAGCCCGTCCATTATCTCTGCTCAGTATTTCAAGGGTAGTTTTAACTGCTGCTATCCCTAAGGGGTAACCATTAAATGTACCCGCGTGGATGACTTTCTTATCTACCAAAAGCTGCATAATCTCTTTTTTACCAACTAATGCTGCGACTGGTACTCCTCCTCCAGCAATAGCTTTACCCAATGTAGTCATGTCTGGAGTAACATCGAATTCTTTTTGTGCACCACCTAATCCCATGCGAAAGCCGGTTATGACTTCATCAAAAATGAGTACAACATTGTATTTATCACATAATTCCCTCATTTTTTTCAAATATCCCGGTGCAGGCATTACACTTCCGCCATTTACACAAACCGGTTCAGTAATTACAGCAGCGATCACGTCACCTTTTTTGCTTAAAAGTTCTTCTAAAATATCAGCATCATTCCAGGGTAAGAGATAGGACTGACTTTCAAGTGAATCCGTAGCTCGTCCAACAGTCCCTTTTAAATCTCCAAAATAATCACTTGGAATTGGTTCACCACTTCCCTTAGTCTTTCCACCCATAATATTATCTGCATTTCCATGATAGTGGCCTTCAAATCTGACAAAACGATTTTTACCCGTATATGCCCTAGCTACACGAAGTGCATTTTGAATAATTTCAGTTCCTGACAATCCAAAACGGATCATTTCAGCAGAAGGAACATACTTGGCTATCAATTCCAAAGCTTCAGCATCCATGTCACAGTGACTAACAGATAGAACTCTATCAATTGTTTCTTTTAAACTTTCACTGTATTCTTTATTTCCGTGACCAATAAATAATGCACCAAATCTAGCATATAAATCTAGGTATTCTTTTCCATCCATGTCCCAGACTCGACTATCTTGGGCTTTATTAAAATGCAGAGGAGTTTCCTCCCAGGGGAGACAAAAATTATAATGGACACCACCAGGTAAAAGCTTTTTTACTCTTTGGTTATACTTTTTGTTCTGTTCAGATGTCACTTTATACCATCCTTTCTATATATTTAAATATTTTTTTTCTATCTTCTTCATTATCAAAAGAAAGAGAAGTTGGCAGTTCAGGATTTTCTTTAATAAAATTTCTTATTATTTGCTTTGGTCCAATATCTACTAATAATGTAATTTCTGAATTACACATTTCTTTGAGGACTTGGTTCCAACGGACAGGTAATACCAATTGGTTACACAGGATTTCTTTAATAGCGTCTGTAGATTGGATTATCTGACCGGTAACTGTAGACCATATATCAAATTTTGGTTTTTTAAACCGAATATTTTGTAAGGCCTCTTCAAGTTCAGGTTTTAAAAATGTCATCAAATCAGTATGATATGGAGCATCAGCTTTCATTGGCATCATTCTAAAAGGGATAAACTCTCCTCCCTGCTTATCTACTTCCTTGTCTAATTCCTGGAGGGCAGTTCGTTCACCGGCAACGATAAATTGTTTTGGAGAATTGTATCCTGATATAATTACATAACCATTTGCCTGAATCGACTCAACGATACTGTTTAAAGCATTAACTTCTAAATCTACTACAATTCCTGCCCCTCCTCGTTTCTCTTCCATTGCGCTATGCATTATTTTACCCCGTTTTCTAACATATGTGAGGCCGTCGGAAAAGGATAAAGATCCTGCTGCAATAAGTGCTGAAATTTCACCCAAACTATGCCCTACAGCACATGAAGGTATTATGCCGGTTTCTTCTTCAAAAACACGATATAGAGCGTAACTGCCAATGACCACTGCTGGTTGTGCGTTCTCAGAAAGGGTCAATTCTGGAAGATTACCATTTAATATTAAAGACCTGATATCAAAGTCCAATATACTATTTGCCTCTTCAAAAATTTCGGCAGCAACAGGTGAATCCTGAATCAACTCCTTACACATACCTTTATATTGACTACCTTGTCCTGGGAATAACATAGCAAATTTCATTTCTTTTTACTACTTTTGTGATAGCGTTGTAAACCGTAGTTAGAGATCATTTCCTGTTGCATTTGGGATGTTCCTTCTATAATCTCTAATACTTTGGCCTCTCTATATAACCTTTCTACTGGATATTGATCTGTGAACCCATTGCCACCATGGATTTGTACAGCATCATTTGCAACCTCCACCGCGACTTTAGATGTGAAATACTTTGCCATGGTTGTTTCAATTGTTGCATCTGGATTATTCTCTTTACGTAATTCACCTGCGCTCAAACAAAGTGCCCTGGCAGCATGAACTTTGGTAACAGCGTCTCCAATCATACCACGGATAAGTTGAAAATTTCTCAGTTTCTTGCCAAATTGCGAGCGTTTACGGGAGTAGGATACCATTGCATCCAATGCCTCCTGAGCTATTCCAATTCCTGCCCATGCTATGCTGTAACGACCAAAGTCAAGAGCTGTTGAAACAACATACTCAAAACCAAAATTAAGTTTTCCTATTATATTCTCTTTAGGAACCTTGACATTATTCAAATAGACTTCTGCAAGATAAGTTGAACGGGCAGCCATCAAACCTTTTATCAATTTGGTCTCTAAACCAGGAAATGACCTTTCTACTAAAAATGCAGTACTCCTGCCATTATTGGATGCAATAATGATAAAAACATCTGCTAAATGTCCAAAAGTTATCCATCTTTTAGTACCATTGATAACATAATAATCATCCTCTTCATGCCATGTGGTCTGGACGCTTTTTGCATCAGATCCAACATCTGGTTCTGATAATCCAAAAGCACCAATTACTTCGCCTTTAGCTAATCGTGGCAACCATTTATCTTTTTGTTCATTGGTACCCAAACGCAACAATGTCTCACCAACAAGAGAAGTATGAACAGTAATAAGACTTCTTGATGCAACACTTGCTTTACCAAAGACCTCACTAAATAAACCATAATAGACAGGGTCAAGATCTAGACCACCATACTCTTTGGGGAAAGGGGCAGCTAAATATCCTTTAGCCGCCATTTTTTTTATAAGTTCTTTTGGTATGCCACCTTTTTTCTCAAAATCATTCACATAAGGTCGTATCTCTTCGTCTACAAAAGCTTCTGCCTCTTTAACTATATTTTCTTGTTCTTTATCGTAATTCACATAATTCATCAAACCACCTCTTTCATACTTTGGTGAAGATAATTTGCAAAGGCAGATATTGTTTTGTACTCAAATAAAGCAACTGGTGAAATATCTACCACAAGTTTTTTACGTAACCTATTGATAATCTTGAGAATCTGAACAGACGAGATACCAATTCTTAAAAGAACTTCATCTTCGTCTATAGAATTAGGCTCCTGATTTATAACTACAGCAATTTCTTCTTTTATAAGCATAATAACTTCTTCTTTAGTCATTTTTTCATTCTCCTTTCAAATCATTTATCCAGAAAGATTTTTGTTCAAATGGATAGGATGGTAAATGTAACAGTTTACCCGATCCATTTGGATGAATGTACTCCCAGTCAAAGTTAGCCCCAGCGACGTATAATTCTCTCATTGCAGAATGTAGTTTAGTATCAAAAGAACTATAAGTCTCTAGTTCTAAATTAACTATATTTAATCTTTTTTGAATCTCCTTAGGTAATATTTCTAATAAATTTTCTTCTGGTACACAGAAATTAAGCAGAATATCACCTTTAAACTGAGAAAGTCTGTTATCATCATTATTTTCTTTTTCGTTTATGTTTTTGCTAGCAAAATATGATTCTAATGCCTCTCTTAGATCTATTTTCTCATTTAATAAATCAGCAAGCACTTGACCTGACTCTATACCATTTATATCAGTAATGTTTGCCCCATTTTGTTTTAAATTCTTTACTAATGAATACCAATAAGTAAATTCGCGCGCACGCGGTAACAATTGGTTTCTATTAAAGTCAGTCAAATTTATGATGCCATGCTTAATGGCACAATCTTTTATCTTTGAAAAATCTTTTTTAAATAAAACACTGGTTTCTTCTTCAAAAATTCTCTCATTTTGTCCATCAATATTTTTGATGTCACCAATAACTAGAGATATTTTTGCAGATTTACTTTTTAGAGATTGTCCTCTACTCATGGAATTTAAAGCATTTGTTTTATCATCATCAGAAATTAGACATGCAGCCCGATAGCCATAATGTTTTCTATAGCGATTTCGAGTAAAACATAGATCATTTATATCTAAATCTGGGTTATTTTTTATCAAATCTTGAGTCTGACTAATAATATCCTCTAATGCCTTTTCTGATTTAGCAGATAGAGTTAAAAGATTTAACTTTTTCTTGAAAGGAACAGCCCTACTTTCATTCCATTCTTCCAATACTACATGGGCATTTGTCCCTCCTAAGCCCAATGAACTTATTCCAGCTTTTCTAGGTTTCTGGTCTTTTGATGTCCAGTTTTCAATATCCTTAACAATATAGAAAGGGGTTCTTTCTAATTGCAATGTTGGATTAACATTCTCCATATGCAAACTAGGAACCAATTTTTGATTTTTCAAGCATAGCAGAACTTTTGCAAGACCAGCACCACCAGCAGCAGGCAATAGATGACCAACATTGGTTTTCACCGATCCTATACCAATATCAGATGCCTTGTCCCCATTAGAAAATAGTTTGGATAAAGCATTAATCTCGATAGGATCGCCAATAGTTGTACCTGTACCATGGGCTTCTATATAGCTGATTTCATCTGGTGAAAGATTGGCATCCTTGTATGCATCCATTAGAACATTATACTGACCTTTTGGATTTGGTGCCATTATTCCTAATGAATATCCATCATTATTAATTGCAGTTCCACGGATTACACCATATATATTCTTGTTTTCTTTTACTGCCTTTGCAAGTGGTTCCAGATAAACAACAATAACCCCCTCTCCGAGAACAGTGCCATCAGCATCTTTATCAAACACTTTGGAATATTGCGTTGAGGAAACAATTCCAGCTTTTTTTGCTAATGAATGTACCCTGGATGTTGCTAGAATATTTGCACCTGCAACAACTGCACCAGAGGCACGATTCTCTCTCACATCAGATACTGCATAATGAAGGGCAACCATAAATGATGAACATGCAGTATCAATAGCTAATGCCGGGCCAGTAAAATTATACGTATGTGATATTAAGGCTGATGTTATGTTGGCCATATTTCCAACCATAGTATTCTGATGAATTTCAGTGGCTCCATGTTTATCCAGGTATTCTGTAACCAATTGGTTATATGTATTTGTACTTATACCAGCGTACACACCAACATTACGTTCTTCATCAGAGTTTGTGATCAATCCGGCATCTTCAAGAGCTTCATGTGAAGTTTCCAGAATAAGTCTTTGTTGAGGATCCATAAAGATTGCTTCATCAGCAGGGATATCAAAAAAATCATTATCGAATTTATCAATATCTTCAAGTTCCCCTATCCAGTCATTCCAATCTAATTGACCAGCGAGTTCTTTTCGTCTAGAACTAATTTTAGTGATAGAATCTTCGTTCGAACATAGATTATCCCAAAATTCTTCTTGATTCTTTGCTTGAGGAAATCTCAAGGCCATTCCAGTAATTGCAATAGCCTTATTTATATCTAGTTTATTATCAGTCTGCCAATCCGATAATGACTTAGCACTTTCAGAAGGCATTTTCTGAAGATACTCTGCAATTTGCCTGATTGTCTTGCATGACGCTAATACTTCAAAACCTATATCTTTATTTAAGTATGTTTCTATCTTATCAAGTAATTGATAAGCTTTGATCGAATTACCACCTAATGCCATAAATGAATCATCTATCGATATTTTATGCTCAGGGATGTTTAAGATTTTAGACCAGCTCTGATGCAGAAATATTTCTAATTCATTTCGCGGCAAATTGATTTCTCTCTCATTATCATAACTTTCTGCTATATTTTTTCCAATCTCTGTTAATAAGTCGTTAAATTCTCCATTTTCATACCGTCTCCGTAACTGGAATCGCTGCACCTTACCACTTGTAGTCTTAGGAATGGTTCTAACAGGAATAACATGAGTCACTTCTATCCCCAATGCTTCATTTATTCTCTCAATAATTTTTTTCCGGATCGGTATAAATATCTCTATCTTAAACTTATACTTAATAAAGACAATTATTTCTTCTTTTTGAGTTTTATCATTAAAGAGTCCTACAAGAGCAATATCGCCACGCTTAATTGTTTCCAGATCATAAATAATTTCCTCAAGATCATGTGCAAAGTAATTTTGCCCACGGATAAATAGAATATCTTTAATTCTTCCAGTTATGGCCAGCGAATTATCAACTATAAAACCCAGATCGCCGGTATGTAACCATCCATCGACAAAAAGGTCTTTGTTGATGTCATCGCGATTATAATAACCTGAGGTGACTGATTGTCCCTTTATTTGAATTTCTCCAATCATATTTTCATCGAGGGTGTTCCCCTGTTCATCTGCTATTCTTACACTTACCCCACCAATCGGCAAACCTTCATGGACAAAATCAATTTTATCTTTTTCATTATCATCTTCCACAGGGACTACAATGTTTTCCTCAATCATTTTTGACCGATAAATACTTTCAACCCTTATCAAACTCCCAACTTCATGAATAGTAACAGCAACAGTTGCTTCTGCCATCCCATAAGCTGGAAGCATCATATTCTCCTTATATCCGCATTTTGAAAATTTCTCTGTGAATTTTTGGATTACTGGGACGGAAATCGGTTCCGCCCCATTTAGTATAAATCTCAGAGAAGACAAATCCAAATCAGACAATTGCTTATCGGATATTTTTTCTACCATCCAAGCAAAACCAAAATTAGGAGAACAGAACCATGAGCCTTTATGTTCTGTTATTTTCTTCAGGAACATATATGGTGAACGAACGAATGTATAAGGTGAAAATTGCATTATATTACATCCACCAACTACTGGAACTAAATGTTGGAAAAACAATCCCAAATCATGGGTATGAGGTACCCATGTAAAAACAACATCGTCTTCCTGTGATTCAATTCTTTGATTAATGGCAATTATGTTAGTTAATATTTTTCTATTAGTAAGCTTTACACCTTTTGGAACACCCGTACTACCTGAAGAAAATTGTAGAAAAACAAGATCATCTGGTTTGGTATAATAAATTTCTTCCTTTTCATCAAAATTTATATCATCAGTCGAAATAAAGCGTAATCCCTGATAGTGTGGACTATCTTGAAGTCTTTGATAATGCTTTTGATTTTGTTTGTCCATCACTATTAATGGCTTTTTTAAGACTTTCCATATTTGAGTCAACTTTGACACTCCAGCTGAATTCAGTTCCCATGATTTTGGTTGGCTAACTGGCGCTGCTATAATACCACCAAAGATACAAGCCCAAAATGCATTATAAAAGTCTTTTGATTTACCAATTTCCAGTATTACAACATCCCCTGGCTTTACGCCCTGCTGATAAAGCAATTTAAGATATTTACATGCATTATCGACTAACTCTAGATAAGATACAAAGTCTTCTTCTCCAGATACATTTATATACGTAATACCTTTTTGAGGATATTTTTGTGCTACATATACCATCATTTCAGCCAGAGAGTTATATTCTTCTGGTAGAATAATCGGTTTACCATGTTGAATTGCTTTCTTAGACATTTTTGACCTCCTTTGATTGATGATTAACAAATATACCTGAATGCTTAACTGAATGAGATCTAATTATTTCATTTATACTGTCGATGTCTAGGCCATCTTGGCATTCTATACTGATACTTAAGTTTTCTTCATCATAATTTACAGTTATAAGTAACTTTGCTAGTCTATTTTCTTCCGTTTCTTCCCTTGAATTCTTAAAAGCATCTTTTTCCTCTTTTGAGACAAACCCCTGGAAATTGAATAAAACTAACTCTTGAGGCTGTCCAGCAACTTTATATGATGAGGCCAAAAGATTATCTATTTTGGAAAACTTATTTGATAAGTTTTCATCAAATAGTAGAGAGAGAAAATTAATAGAATCAAGGCGACAACGTTCTAATAGTTCTGAAATACTTGACTCTCGTTCTTTTTGATCTACAAGCAAAGGAATAATATCAAGAAACTCACCTACACAGTTGTAATAATCATTGTTGTTATAGCTTCTGCCATAATTGACAATAGCAAATGGTATTTCGTTAACACCTGTGTATTCAGATAGTAATTTAGCAACAAATTCAAATGCAAACCACCATGGATTCTCAATATCCGCATCTAAAGGGATATTGATATCTATTTCTTTTTCAGCTTTGTCTGGGATTTCTTCAAGTTTTCCCATTAAAGTATTATTATTTTCTTTCCATGCGTTTAAAGAAAACAGATCTATTATTTCATTTTCTGTTATGCCCTGAGGTCCCATTTTTAGCAATGATACGTAATCCTCGTATTTCTGAGGAGGTTCTTGTTCTGCTGATTTAGTACTAAAATCTTCTTTTTCATTTACTAATAAGGAAACTTCCTTCTCAATTTGATGGCGGATAACCTCACCGCTCATACCATCAAATGCCGCATGATCAAAGCCCCAGATTACAAAATGTGTATCCTGATCTATTCGTAAACAACAAAGTCTCCATAGTAAATTGCCTTCCTGATAGGGGGATAATAATATTGTAGAACACATTTTCTCTACAATAAGTTCCTTTGTTTGCTGATTATACTCCCGTAAATCTACATATGGTAAATTTTTTGTAATCAACGAGGAAATAACTAAGATATCACATTCACTCCATACTTTTGTTTCATCTCCCTGGATAACACAATGAAGTAATTGGTTATCCAGAATAATTTTCATGAATAATTTCCGTACAAACTGTTCATCAATGTTACCGTCTATTTTAGTAGTAAATCCACTTATATATGAACCAAAGATATCGTGAGACATCTGTACAGCAGATAGAGGAAATTCCGAAACTCGGTTTGCAGAAACAATTACATTCGAGACTAAAGAACAAGTATTCATAGCATAATCTACTAAACTATCTATTTGCTCTTCATTAAGCGTGAGAGAACTCGCGATTATTTCTGTTTCTAGCAGATCAGACTTGAGTTCAGAATCCATTTTCGGTACACTTTCAGGTTCAATAACAGCAGCTAACTCTTCAACAGTTGGATACTGGAAGATTTCATTTACCTTTATTTTTACCCCTTCTTTTAAGAGTGATTGAGCTAAGGCAATTGCTTTTATGGACTGTCCTCCAAATTCAAAGAAGTCGTCTCTAATGCCGATACTATTGTGATCTAACACATTCTGCATCTTTTCAAGAATAGTCTCTTCTAATTCCGTTCTTGGAGCAACATAATTAGACGAGTCATTCCTGACCTCTTCAATAACCGGTAGAGCATTACGATCAATCTTACCATTTAGAGTTAAAGGTAGACTTTCCATCTTCATCATTCGTGACGGAATCATATAGTCTGGTATCTTGTCACTGAGTAATTCTCTAATCTGATCAGGTTCTATTGCAGTTGCTTCATGATCTGTTTGAAGATCAACGGTATAATAAGCAGCAATATATAGACTTCCTGTGTTATCTTTTCGTGAGATAACGATAACTTCTTCAATTCCTGGAATATTTTTTATATGATTTTCGATTTCACCTAGCTCGACTCTGAAACCTCTAATCTTAATCTGGAAATCTGTACGTCCAATGAATCCGATTTCTCCTGTTGGTAATCTCCATACTAAGTCACCTGTCCGATAAACTTTTCCGCTGTCTTCAAATGGATTGTCTAAGAATTTCTGTTGAGTTAGTTCCTCTCTGTTTAAATATCCTTTACCTACACCATCGCCACCGATATAGAGCTCACCAGGAACATTCGGTGGAACAAGATGACCGTACTGATCTAGGATATATAGCGTTGTATTGTCAAGAGGATAACCAATTGGAATGCTTTTAGCGTCATCGTCTATTTTATTTATTGGATAATAAGCTGCAAAAACAGTTGTTTCAGTTGGACCATAACCATTAATGATCCTATCTGGTCCCAGATAATTCAGAGCTTTCCGTGCATGAGCAACAGAAGCTGCTTCTCCACCAATCACAACCTTACGAACATTCTTGAGAGATGTTACATCCCAATCTACCAACATATTGAACAAAGCAGTTGTAATGAAGAATAATGTAATCCCTTTTTCCTCTATAAACGTAGCCAATTGAGGGATCTCGATTGCAACTTCCCTAGGAACAATCACTACAGATGCACCATTGAGAAGGGTACCAAAAATATCGATTACTGATCCATCAAAAGCATAATTTGATAAGTGTATCAGTCTATCTGTTGGTAAAATATTAATATAGTTTGTGTACTTGACAACACGGATTACATTACGGTGAGTATTAAGGCTACCCTTAGGCGTTCCTGTCGAGCCTGAGGTGTACATAATATAAGCAATGTCATCAGCACTAATATTTTCAGGTTGATATTTTGATGAAATAGATGTTTCATTACTTGCCTTCAATGCATTTTCTTCTTTATCCAATAGAATATTAGGAATAGGTTTGTCAACTCTAGATATATATTGCGAATAAGTCAACAACAAGCAAGAACCGCTATCTTCTAACATAAAGTTGACACGACTGTCTGGATATTCGGGGTCAATTGGTACATAAACACAACCAACTTTAAGTATCCCGAGAATACTTATTAACTCTAATGGACTCCGATCTAATAATATAGCAATTCTATCACCATGTTTTACATCATGTTCAGCAAGTAGCTCTGCTAATTTATTGGCTTTGCTATTCAACTCTGTATAACTAATTTCTTCATTATCCCAGATAATAGCTGTGTTATCACCATACTGCTGTACTTGTTCTTCAAAAGTTTGAACAATTGTTTTATCCCGAGGATAATCTGTTGTAGTTTGGTTTAAATCATTTAATATCCACTCTTTTTCTTTTGCAGTAATGATAGAGAGTTCAGTCATCTTTTGTTTAGGTTCTTCTGTAATAAGTGATACCATGTTAAGTAGCCTAATTCCAAATGACTCTATTGTTTCAGGTTTAAATAGCGAAATAGCATACTCAATATCTGAATAGTAACAGTTATCTCTTTGCTCAACTGTCCAATTTAGATCAAATTTGGATTCGACTTTGTTCTCTGGCCATGGTTCAAGTGTACTTCCTTCAAGAGTCAATTCTTCTGTTCCCATATTGATATAATTGATTACTACATCAAAAAGTGGATTTCTTGATAGATCTTTTTTGATATCAAGCATTTCAATTAACATCTCAAATTGACAATCCTGATTTTCATATGCTTTAACCAATTTTTCTTTTATATACTGAAGATATTCAGCAACTGTTACTTCTTCAACAATTTGTGATCGTATGGCCAGAGTGTTTACAAACATTCCGACTATCGAGTTAAGATCAGCATGACGCCTTCCTGCAATAGCAGTACCTACAACCATATCATTTTGCCCAGTGGACTTCCATAGAACTAATTTTAATGCTGCAATAAATATCATGTATGGGGTTAAACCATATTCTTTACCAAATCTATCAATTTTACGACTGAGCTCTTCGCCAAATTCAAAATTAATTCGATCTCCTTTGAAAGACTGAACGCGAGGTCTATTGAAATCTGTCAGCATGTTAAGCACTGGTATTTCACCTTTGAATTCATTTTTCCAGTAATCAAATTGTTTTTCAACAGCTTTGCTATTCAATAATTCATTTTGCCAAGCTGCAAAATCCTTATATTGAATAAGCAGTGGGGATAAAGTCTTCTCTGCATATAGATCTTTAATCTCCTCAAGCAGAATCGCAATTGAACTCTGATCTGAAATAATATGATGCATATCAATTAAAAGAACATGTTTTTCTTTACTAAGACTTATTAATTTTACTCTGAATAATGGTGCTTTTGAGAGATCAAAAGGACGGATGAACTTTTCTATCTCATCTTCGATTTTATCTTCCGTAGAGGTTCCGAATTCTACTACTGACGGAACATCATCTTCGATAATTTGTACTACCTCTCCATCTACCATGCTGAATCGGGTTCTAAATGATTCATGTCTTTCTACTAACTTATCAATGACGTTTTTAAATTTCTCTTTATCAAAAGTACCCTCTACAAGGTATTTTGAAGCAAGATTATAAGGAACAGAATCACCAACCAATTCATTGACAGCATACATACGTTTTTGTGCAGAAGATACCTCATAATAACTTTTCTTCTCAACAGGTGGAATCTTATGAGCTGTTTTAGTATCATCTACATTGGATAATAGCCAATCTACCATCTGGCTGAACTCCGAGAATTTAAATATTTCTGTTAACGGCATTTCATGACTAAATATCTTTTGTATTTCAGCTGCTAAAGAAATAGCTTTCAGAGAATGTCCTCCAAGGGCAAAGAAATCATCATCAGGACGAACCTCTTCACAACCAAGTATTTGATACCAAATAGCAGATAAGCGCTCGCTGACCATATCTTTATCACTAGTATCAAAGCTATCTACTTCAACTTTCTCTTGTTGAGATGGTTCATTTAAACTATTATCAGTTTTGCTATGTTCAAAATCACTTGGATAAATGTCATTCTCATGGTATTTCTTATCAAAAGCATAGGTCGGTAAAGGAAGACGATTACGAATAGAGTTTCCTTTCAAGGCATACCAATCAATCTCAACACCTGCACACCAGATCTGTCCAAGTTTGTTGCTTATATATTCTACGTCATTTTCATCTTCTCGTGGATGACGAATCAGGTTGATAAATTGCTGACCGGCAATTTTAGAATCATGCTGCTTAGCAAAGGTACTCAATGTACGGCCTGATCCTACTTCTATAAAGACATTCTCTTCAGTTTTTAATAATTCTGCTAGAGACTTTGCGAAATTCACAGGTTTCAGAATATGTTTGGACCAGTATTCAGGACGAGTCATTTCCTTTTGCTTAACCCAGGTACCACTAACATTTGAAACAATAGGTATTTGTGGTTCCTTCATTTGATATTTCGAAATCTTATCTTCGAATTCTTCAGCTGCTTTTTTCATCATTGGAGTATGGAAAGCATGGGATGTCCTTACCCGTGCAGTTTTCCAACCAAACTTCTCTGTTTTAGCTTCAAATCTAGTGATTGCTTCTTCACTACCCCCAACAACACAACTATTGCTTGTATTGTCCAGAGCCAACCATACATCTGGATCTAGTTCTTTTTCTAGCTCACTAGCAATAACCATGACAGCCAGCATTGTTCCTGGGTCCTGTTTTTGCATTACTTGCCCACGAATTCTCACCAATTCTACTGCATCCTCTAATTCAAATACACCAGCAACAGCTGCTGCTGTAACTTCTCCTATACTGTGCCCAATCATTCCCGCAGGTTTTATACCCAATTCAATCATTGTTTTTGCTAACGCATAACCTGTTGCAAATATTGCAAATTGAGTATACTCTGTTTGATTGATCTTCTCACTATTATCATCACCGTACATTAACTGTAAAAACTCTTCCCGTTCTTCTTCTTTTAACAGATCAAAAACCTGATCAATATAGCGTTTAAAGATCCTAGAGACTCTACTTCTATCAGCTGAATAATAAAGATCACGTCCCATACCCTGGTATTGGCTGCCCTGACCAGAGAACATAAAGATAACAGGTTTCTTTGTATCAGTGGTTTTATGCCCAGCACTTTGTATGAAACTCTGTATATTAGATTCTGTTATATTTGTCATATCCTCATTAACAACCAATGCTTTTCTATATTCAAATGGTTTTCGCCCAACCTGTAAAGTCCAGGCTACATCTGAAAGATTAAGATCAGGATTATTTTGAATATGAGTCAATACTTTTTCACAGGTATTTGATAAAGCTGTTTCACTTCTAGCAGAGAAAACTAGTAGGTTTGCCCCATCAGGAGTACTACTTTTTTGCTCTACAGGTGGTTCTTCTAAAATCACATGTACATTTGTTCCACCAATTCCAAAAGCGCTTATTCCTGCCCTCAGGGTTTGATTAGTGTCTGTTATATATTCAGGTTCTGTGTTGATAAAAAACGGACTGTTTTCAAAATCAATTCTCGGATTCGGATTTTTATAGTTAATTAGCGGTGGAAGCGTTCTATTATAAACGGTCAGAGCTGCCTTAATAAAACCAGCTACCCCTGCTGCCGAATCTAAATGTCCAATGTTCGCTTTTACAGAACCAATTGAACAATAACCTTTTTTATCGGTTTTCCAGGCCTGTTTCAAGGCTTCAATCTCTATAGGATCACCCATTTTTGTACCAGTTCCGTGAGCTTCAATATAATTTATATCTTCCGATGATAACCCGGCCCTTTGTAGGGCTGTTTTGATTACGTACTGCTGACCTGCAACACTTGGTGCTGTGTATCCAATCTTTTCAAGCCCATCGTTATTAATAGCTGAACCTTTAATTACAGCATAGATATTGTCTCCATCCCTTTTAGCAGCAGAAAGAGGTTTTAATAATACTGCCCCACAACCATTTCCAGAAACAGTTCCAGAAGAATTTTTAGCAAAAGGTCTGCAATGACCATCTTTGGAGAAGATCATTCCCTCATGCCACAAGTATCCTTCTTTTCTCGGATAGGAAATACTGACTCCTCCAGCAATCGCCATATCCGACTCTCCTCTAATAATAGATTCAGCAGCCTCATGGATAGCTACTAAAGAGGTAGAACAAGCCGTTTGAATATTAAAGCTTGGTCCTTTTAAATTCAATTTATAGGATATCCTGGTGGTGAGAAAATCCTTCTCATTTAAGGTCATAGCCTCAAAGGCATTCAATAAATTATTCTGATTTCCAAGGAAACGTGCCATCCATGGCATATTAGTTGCGCTTCCAGCAAATAATCCTATCCTTCCCTTATAAGAAGATGGATTATATCCACCATTTTCTAGAACTTCCCATACGCATTGATGCAGAATTCTAATTTGAGGATCCATCATATTAGCTTCCTGGTATAGATAATCAAAGAAGTCAGAATCAAAGTATTCTACACCTTCAAGATAGCCCTTGGCTTTTACATAGTTAAGATTGGACAATTGATTTGGATCAACACCAGCTTTTATCAATTCTTCATCATCAAATCTAGTAACAGATTCGACTCCAGATACGATATTATCCCAGAATGTATCTATATCATCTGCATCAGGGAATTTACAAGATAATCCGATAACAGCAATATCTGTTGACTCTTGTTCACGAGCTATATTATTATCTGATAATCTTTCCTCTTCGACCTCATCTTTTGAATCGTCCAAACTTCTGACCAATAATTCAATAGTTGGATATTCAAATAAATGAGTCAAAGATATTGAACGTCCAATTAATGTGCTAAGTTTGTTATTAATGAGTATTAACCCCAAAGAATTACCACCCACATCAAAGAAATTATCTCTTATACCGATTTCTTGAGCAGTACATACCTCTTTCCATGCTTTCAATAATTCTTTCTCTAACTCTGATGATGGTGGTATAACCTGTGTCTCATTTTGGCTAGTATCTTCTTCCAGTAGAGATAAAGCATTTTTGTCTATTTTTCCATTAGGAAGTTTCGGCATTTCATCTAACATCATCAAATAAGATGGTATCATGTAATGGGGTAGCCTTTCCTTTAACCAATCTTTTAACCATACACTATCTTCAGGGGAGTGAGCTACCTCTCTTTTTATACAATAATACACAGCAAGCTGTTTATTTTCTTTTTTATCATCAAAGACTTTAGCCACTGCCTGGCTAATAATCTCATGGTTTTGAACTACTTTCTCAATCTCACTTAATTCAATTCTATAGCCACGTATCTTTACCTGAGAATCCAATCGTCCAACTAGTTCTATCTCACCATTGTCAAGTATCCGTGCTCTATCGCCAGTCCTATAAAGAACTGTATCGGGAATGTCAGAAGAATGAACAAATTTATTCTTTGTTTCTTCTTCATTATTCAAATAACCACGCGCAAGTCCAGCGCCTGCAAGACAGAGTTCTCCAAAAACTCCAAGTGGTTGTAGCTTTCCTGCCGGATTGGTTATATATGTTTGCGTGTTGGCAATGGGTTGTCCGATATTTATGGTGCTTGAATGGGTGAGATCTTTTGTTGTGGACCAAATAGTTGTTTCAGTAGGTCCATACATATCATAGATCTTTGCTTGAGATCGCTTTTGTAGATCTTTTAGTAATTGTATTGGGAAATTCTCACCGCCACTTAAAATACACTTGAGCTGTTTTAAAGCTGGCTCGAAATAAGGATTCTCCACAAAGGCTT
The DNA here is from genome assembly GCA_030627905.1 of Halanaerobiales bacterium. Taxonomy (GTDB): domain Bacteria; phylum Bacillota; class Halanaerobiia; order DY22613; family DY22613; genus JAGMES01. Next base: position 23,818 of record DAOVRZ010000027.1, on the reverse strand, counting down.
TGATTCGTGAAACAGTACTCAATATATGAGTAACATTGTGTTCAACGATTCTCTGACTAGCTAAAGCTGGATCTAGCTGTTCGTTTTTAGCAGCTAAATAAACAGAATGACCAGTGCATAATGGGACAATTGATTCAAATCCAAAAATATCAAATGATATTGTGGTAACACAAATAATTCTATCATCAGGATTCTCAAAGACTTCTCTATTTTTAATATCGTGAATGAAGTTTACAATAGAACTTTGATTGATCATTACACCCTTCGGTTTTCCTGTTGAGCCCGATGTGAATATTACACAGGCTAAACTGTTCTGATCTCCCCTTTGAGAAGGATTACTATCTTTATTACCAAAACTTATCAGAGAATCGCAATCAATAATATTTCCATCAAAATCTACAGTCTCTTGATATTCCTGAGAACATATTAGTGTACTAACATTGCACTCAGAGAGCATGTAAGAAACTCTTTCTTGCGGAAATGCTGGATCAATAGGCACATATGCGCCACCTGCTTTTAATATCCCAAGTAAAGAGACAAATAAATTCTCATCTCTACTAGGCATTACACCTACAAGAGAATCTTTTTCTATGCCCAACTCAATCAAGCGCCAGGCCAATACGTTTGCTTTTTCATTTAATTCTTGATAGGTAAGTTCTTTGCCGCCTGAAACAATTAATGCCGTTTTATCAGGATACTCCCTTACATTTTGCTCAAACATATCCTGAATAAGAAGGGTATTGTCAATTGGCAGTGTTGTATCATTGAATTCGCCTAATATTAATTGTCTTTCTTCGTGTGGAACAATGTTAATATCCTCAAGAAGTAATTCTTGCTCTGTTGTTATGCTAGTTAAGAGGGTACGGAAGTGTTCCACCATCTGTTCTATTGTTTCTTTTTTAAATAATCCCGTCGCATATTCAATGTAGCCCTCTATGACTTCCTCTTTTTTATTTTCCTGACATGTTAGAAGGAGATCATAGGCTGCAGTCTTAGGTTCAAATTGATGTGGAATGAAACGGATACCTTCTATCTCTAGGTCGTAGAACTCCATATTTTGAAAGTCAAAACAAACATCAAATAATGCATTACGGTTTAATTTTCTCTTTAGATTCAACTGTTCAACCAGTTCATCAAATTGATAATCCTGATTTCCAAATGCCTCTAAAGTGCCCTCTTTAACTTCATTTAGGAAATCAATGAATCTCTTTTTGCCCTCTGGACGATTTCTCATAACCAGCATGTTCACAAACATACCAACTGTTTCTTCTATTTCCTCTCGAGTTCTGTTTGCTACTGGACTACCTATGATAATATCTTCTTGACCAGAATATCTGGTTAAGAGAACATTCCATGCACTCAACAAGGTCATAAAGAGTGTCGCCCCATATTGACGTCCCAAATTAACTAGCTGATTGCTCAATTCTTTTTCAATGGAGAAATAAACCCTGCCACCCTCAAAATTCTTCATAGGTGGACGTTTGAAATCAGTTGGCAATTCTAAAACCGATAGATTACCACTAAGACGCTCCAGCCAAAAATCTCTTTGCTCTTTTATCTCTTCCGACCTTAGATAATCATTCTGCCAAACAGCAAAATCCTTGTACTGAATCTCTGGAGAAGAAGCAAGTTCACCAAAATAGAGTTCATTAAAATCTCTTGCGATTATCTCCACTGAAGTACCATCAGTAATTATATGATGGAAATCAAAGAGAAGAACATAACTATCTACATCGGTTTTCACTAGTTGAACTCTATAAAGAGGCGCTTTTTCCAAGTCAAAAGGTTCTATAAAATCATATATTAATTGATTAATCTCATCATCATTTGATATTTCCCTTTCAGAATACGTGATTGAAACTTGAGCAGTTGGATGTATTATTTGAACAGGTTGATCCTCTCTAATTTCAAAAGAAGTTCTCAAAGATTCATGACGTTTAGTTAATTTTTCCAAAGTTTTTTCGAATCGTTCTATATCTAGTTTACCTTTAATAATTGTTGCTGAGGGAAGATTGTAGGCAACATTGTTTTTAGCCAATAAATAAAGAGCATACATACGACCTTGAGCTGATGATTGAGGATAATAGTCTCGTTTTTCTATCGGCTTAATAATCATATTATTTTTCTTTGTATTAGAGTTTTGGTCTATATATGTTGCTAAATATTCAGCCAAAGTACCTGGACTTGGATAAATGAATAGCGTAGCTATATCAACTTTTATGCCCAACATATTTTTAATAGTGGAAACAAGGCTAATCGCACTTAAGGAATCTCCACCAAGTTCAAAAAAGTCTTGATCAACAGTAATTGTATCGAATCCAAAGACTTCTTTATAACTTTCAATAACTGCATTCTCCAGGTCACTTTGACTCTCAATTGTTACCCGTTTCATAATTTGAGTATCTTCTTGTGTCTTTGTTAATTCATCTGCTACTACTACATCAATTGGGTAATGTTTCTCATCAAATACATAAGTTGGTAGAGAAAGACGATTACGAATTAACTCTCCCTTTAGGGCATTCCAATCAATATCTATACCGGCACACCAGATCTGTCCAAGTTTGTTATTTATATATTCTACATCATCCTTATCTTCTCGTGGATGACGAATCAGATTAATAAATTGTTGCCCAGCAACTTTAGCATCATGCTGCCTAGCAAAGGCACTCAATGTACGACCTGCTCCAATCTCTATAAATACATCTTGTTCATTTTTTAGTATTTCTACCAGACTCTTTGTGAAATTAACAGGTTTTAGAATATGTTTTGCCCAATATTCTGGACAAGTCATTTCGTTTTCCTCAACCCATGTACCACTGGTATTTGACACAATAGGTAATTGAGGTTCCTTCATTGTATATGACGAAATCTTTTCCTGGAATTCCTGAGCTGCTTTTTCCATCATTGGAGTATGGAAGGCATGAGATGTCTTCACTCTTCTAGTTTTCCATCCAAGCTTTTCTGCTTTTTCTTCAAATCGAGTGATTGCCTCTTCGCTACCCCCAACAACACAACTATTGCTTGTATTATCCAAAGCTAACCACACATCTGAATTTAGCTCTTTTTCTACCTCACTAGCAGGTAACATGACAGCTAACATTGTTCCTGGTTCCTGCTCTTGCATTACTTTGCCGCGAATTATTACTAGCTCTACTGCATCCTTTAATTCAAACACTCCAGCTACAGTAGCTGCTGTAACTTCTCCTATACTATGTCCAATCATTCCCGCTGGCTTTATACCTAGTTCCATTAATGTTTTTGCGAGTGCGTAACCAGTTGCAAATATTGCGAATTGAGTGTATTCTGTCTGGTTAATTTTATCAGAGTTATCATCACCGTACATTAACTGTAAAAATTCTTTACGCTCTTCTTCTTTTAAAAGATTAAAAACCTGATCAATGTAACGCTTAAATATCCTGGAAACGCCACTCCTATCAGCAGAGTAATAAAGTTTACGACCCATCCCCTGATATTGGCTTCCCTGACCAGAGAACATAAAATAAGCATTCCTATTACCTTGTTTTACTTCATGTAAATCAGCTTCATCAAGATTTTTAATCATTTTTTCTGATTCTTCAAAAAATTTGTCATTGATAACTAATGCTTTTCTATATCTAAATGGTTTTCTACCAACCTGCAGTGTCCACGCCGCATCAGATAGATTAGTATCAGGTTTTTGTAAAATATGCTCTAAAACTTTTCTGGAAGTTTCAAAGAGTGATGTAGGACTTTTGGCAGAAAAAGGTATAATATTTACTTTTTCAGAAGAGCTACTTTCCCTTACTGGTGGGGCCTCTTCTAAAACCATATGGGCATTTGTTCCACCAACCCCAAAAGAATTAATACCAGCACGTAATAATCCATCTTTTACATCTTCATTCTTCCATTCTATTCCATTTGACTTAACAACAAAAGGAGAATTGATAAAATCTATTTTTGGATTTGGTTCTTCAAAATTAGCTGTTCCAGGAATATATTTATTTTTCAAGCTAAGTGCTACTTTTACCAGACCCACAGCTCCAGCAGCTGTATCAGTATGCCCGACATTTCCTTTTACTGAACCAAGGATACAGAATTGTTTCTTGTCTGTAGCAAATGCTTTTGTTAAAGATTCAACTTCTATAGGATCTCCAAGTAACGTTCCCGTACCATGGGCTTCAATGTAACTTACCGTTTCTGGATCAATTCCAGCGACACGATAAGCCTCTTGAATCGCTTCAGCTTGTCCTTCTACACTAGGTGCTGCAAATCCAACCTTTTGTTTACCATCATTGTTAATAGCCGAACCTTTAATAACAGCATAAATATTATCGCCATCACGTACAGCTTCATCCAACCTTTTTAAGACAAGAAGGCCCAAACCATTTGAAAAAACAGTTCCTTTGGCTTTAGCGTCAAAGGGACGACAATGTCCATCAGGTGAAAACATCATACCCTCTTCATAGAGATATCCACCTTCATTAGGAAGTTCGACGGTAATACCACCAGCTACAGCCAGGTCACATTCACTTAAAATTAAAGATTGACAGGATAAATGAGTAGTGACCAATGTAGTTGAACAGCCAGTAAGTGCTGAAAAAACAGGGCCTTTTATATTAAGTTTGTAGGCTAACCGGCTTGCTAAAAAGTGGTTTGTGCTAAAAGTAAATGCTTGATATTTATCACTAAAACCATCATCGCCAAAGAGTACTTTTCTATACCATTCGAAATCATCTGAACCACCTAGAAATATACCTATTTTTGAGGTATCTGAACCAGGATAATACCCAGCATCTTCAAATGCCTCCCATGTTCCTTTATATAGAAGACGCAATTGAGGTGACATCATACGGACTTCATTTGGTGTGTACTCAAAAAAGTTAGAATCAAAATTGTCAATACCATCTACTCTACCTTTTGCTTTAACATAATTTGAAGCATTTATGATGTCAGAACTGATACCCAATTTTTCTAATTCATCATCACTATAATAGTGGATGCACTCTTTACCACTCTTAATATTATTCCAAAAATCATGGATATTTTGAGCCCCAGGTACTTTTACAGATATACCAATTACGGCTATATCTTTACGTATAATCTTATCATTTCTCTGAAAATATTTATCTCTATTTGCAATAACTATTTCCTCGTTCTCTGTGAAATGTTCTGCTAACAAACGGATAGTTGGCGCCTGAAAGAGCAGAGTAAAAGAGAAATCTAGATTCAGAATCTTTCTAAGTTTATTATGAATCTGCATCAATGATAAAGATGTTCCTCCTATTTCAAAGAAAATATCATCTAATCCAACCTTTGGAATACCAAGTGCTTCTTTCCAGACAGAGGCGATCATATTCTCCATGTCTGTATTTGGTTTAATGAATTCTGATGATGTTTTATTAAAATAATCCTTATCAGCTATGAGTACTTTTCTATTAATCTTACCACTACTATTAAGAGGTAATTCTTTTTTATGTACGAAGAATGAGGGAATCATATATGCTGGCAAAGAATTCAATAAATGCTCTTTAAGTTTTGGAACCGGTATTTCCTCTGATGAAAGATAGTACGCACAAAGTGTTGCAGGCCTATAAGCTTCTTTTTTGACAACCACTACTGCTTGAACAATTTCGTCATACTCTGCCAATACATTTTCGATTTCTCCTAATTCCATACGGATTCCTCGTACCTTTACCTGAAAATCAATCCGTCCTAAATACTCAATAGTCCCCTCAGAAAGCCAACGAGCACGATCTCCTGTACGATACATATACCGAAAATGCTCAGGGTCCTTTCTTTCCCGGAAGAAAGGATTAGGAACAAACTTTTCTTTTGTTAATTCATCCCGATTTAAGTATCCTTTGGCTAAACCTACACCACTTAAGCAAAGTTCTCCCGGAATACCAATAGGCTGTAGTTTATCATTCTTTCCTGCTACATACCAGCGTGTTTCATTAAGTGGTTGACCAAGAGGAATATTCTCATTTCCAGTATAGTCCTTAAGTGAATAGTGAGAAGCCCATATTGAGCACTCTGTCGGTCCATATACATTCTCCAGACTAATATCAGTTCCAAAAGAATAAAACTTTTGTAAAATATCTGGAGTTACAGCTTCTCCACCTAAAAATATCCATTTTAAAGAATTTAGCTTTGAAATGTTAGATTTTATATCCAAAATTTCAAGGAAAAACCGGAACATAGATGGCACAAAATTGATATGGGTTACATTATGTTTCTCAATTTCATCTAGTATTAATTGAGCATTCTTTTCTCCACCTGGCTCTAAAATAAGTAAACTTCCTTCTCCCATAAGCCATCCAAATAACTCTGTCCCAGAAACATCAAAGGTAAATGCTGTTTTAAGAAGAAAGACATCTTCTTTTTCTAAAGGGAAGCGTCTTTCTAAATCCAATAATGTATTTACTACACTATGATTTTCAACCATTACTCCCTTTGGTCTACCTGTTGAACCAGACGTGTACATAATATAAACCAGACTATATGGATCCAATTTCTCCAAAGGATTATTATCATCACCAGTATAAGTATCAGCATCATCAATCAAAATCAAGTTAATATCCCATTTGTCCTCAGTTGGTAATTCGCTAGAAGTTATTAGAATAGAAATATTAGCATCTTCAAAAATAAACTCTTTTCTTGTTACTGGATAATTAGGATCTATTGGTACATAGAAACAACCTGCTTTAAGAATTGCTAAAATGCTGATTACTAAATCCATAGAACGCTCAAGCTGCAATCCAATGGCTTCATTTTCTCTATTTTTCATCCTCATAATCTTTCTGGCTAATTGATTTGCTTTAGAATTAACTGAAGCATAAGTCTCGGTTTTGTCACCATCAATCAGCGCTATTCTATCTGGATGCTTTGTTACTTTAGAATTGAATACATCGATAATAGTCTGTGGTTGGTATGAAATATAAGAAGTACTGTTAAACTCACTTAAAATACGCTCCTTTTCATTTTCCAACAACAGATCAATATCTCCAATTTTGATATCAACATTATTAATGACAACCTCTAATAGTTTAAGAAATCTGCGACCAAGTAACTCTATTGTTTGATCTGAAAAAGTTTCAGGTTTGTATTGAATTTTTATCAAATCTTTTTCCGGTGTTTTATTCAAAATAACCATCATACTACCTGGAAAAGTAACAACATCCTGATCTACGATTTCTGTCTTCACACCATATTCTTCGGTGTCTTCATAAATGTCATAGACAAATGACACATCAAAAATTGAAGGTGACCCAGGCAATGGTATTAATTTACTATCGCGCATAATCAAATTATTCGGATATCCAATATTTGTATAGACATCAATTAATTCTCTTCCAACCTGCTGGAGAATTTCTGAAAAGCTCTCACTGTCCTCTATGTTAAAACGCATTGGTAACATAGAGACAAAACAGCCAATTGTTTCTTCAAAATCTAATTTAGGTCGATAGGAAAATGGCGAAGATACAATAATATCATCATTTTCTGTGTACTGCTTCATAATCACACCAAATAATCCTAAAAAGAACATAAAAACTGTTACTTCTTGATCCATAGCTAGATTATTGATATCTTGCATCATACTGATTGGTATTTCAAAACGTTTTTCTCTGCCTATGCTGTTATCCTTTTGTCTTACAGAATAATCTATCTGTAAATCTAAAGGTTCAGCACCTTTCATCTTATTAATCCAAAACTCTTTTTGTTTATTAAACTCACCTTTAATCAGTTTTAAATTTTCCTGTTCGATAAATTCAGAAAAACCAGTATTTTGTATTACCTTTATTTTTTCATCATTGATCAGTTTATTATAGTAATTAAGTAATTTATTCTTTAAAATTTCCAATGATAATCCATCAGAAATAAGATGATGAATGCAGATTAGAAATATATGTTTGTTATGATCTAGTTTTATCAACCTAACATTAAATAATGGGGCCTTATCAAGATTAAAAGCCTTACCTATCTCATCTTCAACTATTTTTCCCAGTATTTCTTCTTGATTATCAGAATTATCTGAAATATCTTGTTTAGTCAATTTGAAATCAATTCGATCATGAATAGCAAAGACTGGCAGATCATTAATAATTTCGATACTACTACGTAATGCTTCTTGTTCTTCAATTAATAATTTGAAGGCTTTTTCGAAGTATTCTTCATCTATATTTTCTAGCAAGATAGTTCCAGATATATTATAAGAAACAGGGTTATCAACTTGACTATCATAATAGATACCCTTCTGAATTTCAGAAAGTTCCAACCTTTTTGTTATCACACTCAAAGCACCTCCTATTGCTTCCTTCTAATCTAACTATAAATTCTTTAAAATGATTAAATAACCCAAATGCCAGTAGCTAATACTGATAGAACTGTAATGAATCCTTGGTATAAAACATCCATAATAAGATTTCCAATGCTATCTGCATCTACTTTATTGTTCATACGCATTACATTAATATGTGAGAAAAATCCGCTTATTCCATAAATATACATACTAACTATAACACCAAGCCAAAATCCTCCACGGAACCAAATTGCCATAATACCCATCACACCTAAACCTATCTGTGACCAGCCATATTTACGCTGGAAGGGCCCTCCTGGCCAACCCAGGCTTTTTGCAGTTTCATCGGCTTTCCATATGTTCACAATAAAACCTATTAGACCAACCAATCCAAAAGTAACGACAAATTGATGAAGGAGAAGAGTAGAGCAAATCTGACTTACATCCTTTGGAAATCCAGTTATACAAAAATCTACCCCAGCTGAAATAATTCCCATCACCCATAATAATAAAAACCACATAATAAAAACTCCTTTCAAAAAAACATCTACCAAAATAACCATCAGGTTATTCTGACCCTAAATTAACTATCTTAGATCAATAGTACCACTAATCTCTACTCTTACATAAGTAAATTTATATCCACTTTTTAAAAGTACATTTCCACAATAAGCCGGTAAGGTAGTGCTTTAAGCAAATACTAATCCACCTGCTAACAACACCATTACTACGAAAAGAGAAACAGTCTTTTTTAATACAAACACTCCTTTCATAATTTAGTGAAGTTAGACCATTCTTATACTTTTATAACCCGCCTCCTTTTTATTTTTTTTGAAATTTAGAATTTTTATACTTTTACTGTTATTAACTATATATTATTAACCACATTTTGTCAAGTTCAATTTAAAATAAATAGTAGAAATTGAGAAAACAATTTCCAAGCTCTGCTCTAGAACTGATTTACTTAAGTACGTTGTCTATAAAATTAATCCCTTTAATTTATAATGCTAACTTTGATGGAATATATTGATCAAAAAACTCATATCAGTAATACGCAAAATACAAGGATTTATAAGCCTTAAGCGAATACAATTGCAAACTAAAAATACTTTTTACTACAAATATACTACAATTTATAATTAGTTCGTTTAATCCTTTTCTAGGATCGCTTCTATGTATTTCTCATAATCGGTATATTTAACTAATATCAGTATTTCAGATAATCCGCATATAGTTCATATACCTATGTAGTTCGGCAATCCTCTCAAAATTCCTTTATAAATTTCCTAATTTTACATTATAATATTTAATACAAAAAAGACTTTATTCACAAAAATAGAATACCCGTCCTAACATTTATAAGAATTCTTCTAAATATTTTTTTTACAAAAAAAAAAACCACATTGCACAGTGGTTTAGCTCCAAATAATAATTGTCATTTCATCAACACTTGATCAAATCACAGGTGTCGAGTTTTTTAGCTTGTGGAACAAAAATTTAACTCATTGATATATAGCTTTCTTCCTAGGCCTTACCTCTTATTTCCTACTTCTTCTTCACTCTAAAACAAAAATTCAAAAACTCCTTAATAAATTGAATATCACTCTGATTACTTTTGTTGGTATTACCTTCAAAGTTAACTATTAGTTCTACCATCATACACCCAATACCTATAGTGAGATAAAAATCTTTTAGATCAGCCACAAAAAGTCCTTTCAAAGCTATAAAATCTAGTGATCCTCCAAAGAAAACCTTATCTATAAATGATGATATCCCACCCGCAACAAATAATAACATGGTCAAATCTATCCAAAAACTAGTTCTCATTTTCTGCTTATAATAACGGTAACCCTGGATTATAAAAAATAAAATTAGCACATTAACGAGAATTATCCAAATCATATTCACTTTTAAATCAAATCTGGAAGTAACAAATGAACCGTGAACGTTTAAGACATTAGAAATAAATAACCAATCCGAAATCAGTGAGATCATGCCCTTTTCCTCTACAAAAGTTTTAATGACATATTTAATGATTTGATCACATGTTACCAATGAAACTATCCACAAGAACATAGGTTTAATTTTAAATGGCGTTTGTACTTTAATAGATAACCATTTCATTAAACGAGCTATTAGATAAAAGAACACGAAAGGTAATAAATTCATTAAAAAAACATTCCAGCTTTTGAATTTCCCCATTACTAACTCAAAGATTAGATATAAGCCCCACTCAGAAAGAAAAATCAAAGTAATCTTATTCTCTTTGATCAACTCATTTATGTTCTGCATATTAACATCTCCCAAAATTTACTCTTTCCTAGAAAAATAACAAAGTACATTAAATAGCTTGTAAGAAATCCTACAGCGCAACCTTTTGCACCCATACCGCTTATAACAATTTCTGCAGGACTTATCTCTATAAATTTCTTAATTAGAGGTACTGGCTCATCAAAATTTACTGATGAGAAGAAAAGAATATCTGCATTTTCAATAAAATCTTTTCGATATTCATCACCTAATTCTACAATATCCTGAATGTCACAGGCTATTTTTATTCCCATCTCTTTAGCTAAAGGTAATAAATATCTTGTCCAATTCACTATATTAACATGTATTAAGTTAGTCTTTGCTAACATTTTTGCTTCAACAGAAAAATCAATATCTCTACCATTTAAATAAATATTTGTATCAATCCCAACCGCCCCTATAGCTACCACATCCAAATTTTTCATATACATTTACCCTTTCAGATTATTTACATATTTTGCGATTTAACAAGCAATAACATCTAAATATAACCTTTTTTTAACTTATTCGACATGGTTATTAAATTCCCTACCGTTTTTGCGAAAACGTTTGCACAAATTTGCGAAAAACTATTGCAATGGTTAGTAGCGTGGTATATACTATAATTACTGTATAATTATACTTTTAACAGGGGGAACAATTATGAAACAAGTGTGTGAAAATTTACAAACAATACTAGAAAGACTTGATCTACTTAATGAAAAAAACCAAAACCTTTTATACAAAATCCCTAAACTATGGCACTATCAAGCAGAACAGGCTAAAGAGATTTTAGAAGTAAATCCTTATGAGTTTTTTAGTAAATTCATTAGAGAATATTTTTTGACGAAAGCTAAACCAGACATCGAAAACTATTTACAACCTCTATCATTTTGTGCCAATGATGAGAACTGGTTAGAAAATGGAAAAATTTATTCAGTTGATATTCGGTCTGCAACAAGTTGGGATCATGATGGAGATGGAGAACTTGTTCACTATGATTCTACAATTAATGAATTGGGAACATTTTTTAAAACACTCTGTCTAATACCACATATGAAGAAAATGGGATTGAATATTTTATATCTTTTACCCATCTATCTGACAAATAAAAGTCATTACAAAACTGGAGAACTCGGTTCAATTTATTCTACTAATAATTTCTATAAATTAAATCCAGAACTGCATGATAGAATTCTTGATTTGCCTTCTGATCCGTTTCCAATTGAAGTAGAATTCAAAGCATTAGTTGAAGCCTGTCATCTAGCTGAAATCAGAGTAACCCTTGATTACCCTATGCGTACCATATCTCGTGATACTGATTTATTAATTAATCATCCAGATTGGTTTTATTGGATTGATCTTCAAAAATTACCATATTTTCGTGTACTCAATTACAACTTTGTAGGCGAATTACAAAAACCAAATATTGATCTTTTAAAGAAGATTTATCCAGCAGAAGAAACAAAAGAGCATATTAAACTTTATACCTATTCACCAGATCAATTAGACCCTGAAGGCTGGTCAAATTTGATCAATAATTACAATAATAACCCCAATCAAAACTTTTTAAAAATGGTTGAAGATAAATTTCAAGTAACTACTTCACCATCATTTTCAGATCAAATCAATGATCCACAACCATGCTGGAGTGATATCACCTACTATCGCTTATATTTAGATGAGCCAACTGTAAGGAATGATTATTTTGGCCCAGATACTCCTCCATTTTTGTTTTATGATTCAATTAAAGCAAACAAGTATAAGGGTAACTTACCTAATGTTGAACTCTGGGAGTATTTATCTGATATTATTCCATATTATCAGAAGAATTATGGTATTGATGGTGCAAGAATTGATATGGCTCATGCACTGCCTGAGCAAATGGAAAAAATGATTATGAAAAAAACATTTGATCTAAATCCTAAGTTTAAATTCATCTCTGAAGAACTTTGTAATGACTATGATCAAATTGCTAAAGATAAGGGTTATCATGCTATTGTGGGTACCCTTTGGGGGGATGAATACAAATTAACAACTAAAAGTTTAATCCAGATTTTAAAAAGAATATCTGGCTTATCCCTTCCTGTCCTTGCATGTTCAGAAATACCGGATACTCCTCGTGCAGCATCCAGACCTGGAAAGATTGATTTTAGTCGAATGACAGCTGTCTTAAATTTCTTTTTACCAACTTCAATTCCATTCATCAATTGTGGCTTTGAATTTCTTGAACGTCAGCCAATGAATCTTGGGCTTGATGCTTCTGAACAGGATCGGTATGTTCTTGATAAAGACGACCCCTACTATGGACGTTTATCTTTCTATGACCCCTTTCAACTTCATTGGTTAAATGAAGGCAGTGAAGAAATGATCAACTTAATTGCTAAAAGTGCAAAGATTCACGCAAATTATCAAAATCTGATAAAAAAACCGGATTTACTATTTATCCGGGGCATAACTGATGATTCAATAGTTCAGTTTGGCTACCGCGATGAAAAAGATCAGCTGATATGTTTGATTAATCTTGATCCTAAAAATGATAAGCAAATTCATATGACAGGTAGGTTGCTTTTAAGTTCCAGCCAGAAAATTGATAGAAATAAACTAAAACCATATGAAGTTCGTATTTATTTAAAATAGCAACTATTAAAGGGAGGATATTGATTTGAAAATCATATATCCTCCCTTTAGATCTATTAAACTCATTAAAACAAATCCTCCAATATAAACCGATACAATACCAATTAACAATAGAATAATATAAAATAGCATTTTCTTATTTTTAATTTTCTTCACTCTCCTCATAAATAAAAATATCTTCAATGCTAACATTGAATAATCTTGCAATTTTGAAGCCAGAATAATTGACGGATTATACCTACCCTTTTCCAATGAACCAATTGTTTGTCGGGAAACCTCCAGTTTGTCTGCAAGTTCATTTTACATACTTGTCAACATTTTTTATTACATACTTGTCAACATTTTTTAAATAATTCAAAAATAAATATTAATTTTTTAAAACATACAAAGTTCAAACTTAACGATTAATGGTAATAACGTGTTTTTCTTGCAGGATTTCCTTAACATCTAGCGAAAATACAACATAGCACGCAATTTAAATACCTGAACGTGAAAGGAGATTCAAATGAACTTAAATATTAATAACCTCAGCAAGCAATACAAAAGAAATATCACAGCACTTAAGAATTTTAGTTTAGATTTACAACCTGGTGTTCTTGGCTTGTTAGGTCCAAACGGTGCAGGTAAATCTACTTTAATGAGAATTATTGCAACTATAACCAAACCAACAAATGGTAACATTTTCTGGAATGATGTTGATATTGTGAAACAGCCCAATATTCTACGCAAAGAACTAGGATATTTACCTCAAGACTTTGGAGTTTATCCCAATCTCAATCCAGTAGAATTTCTTGAATACATGGCAACTATCAAAGGAATTGAAGGAAAAGTTGCCAAAACGAGAATCAACGAATTACTCCAGATTTTTAATCTCACCGAAGTTCGAAAAAGACCATTAGGCAGTTTTTCTGGCGGAATGAAGCGACGAATTGGACTTGCACAAGCTTTATTAAATGATCCAAAGTTATTAATTCTTGATGAACCAACCGTTGGACTGGATCCTGAAGAGAGGCTAGGTTTTAGAAACTTAGTCACTGATCTTGCATCTGATCGGATTATTATTCTCTCTACTCACATTGTTTCTGATATTGAAGCTACAGCTACGAAGATCGCCATTATTTCACATGGTTCATTGTTATCACATGGTATTGCAGACAATTTAGTCAGTTCGATTCAAGGAAAAGTTTGGGAATGGGCCAGTCCTGCGAACGATCTTCCAGAGATTAAAGCTCGTTTTCTAGTCAGTAGTACGATCAGAAAAAATGAAAATATCAAAGTACGGGTTATTTCTGATGACTCCCCTGTTCCTCATGCTACACCTATCTCACCAACCTTAGAAGATGCTTATCTTTTCTATATAGCCAAAAACGGGGAGAACTTCTGATGTTACTAAAAACTCTTTTTCAACTTATGAAAGCTGATTTTTTAGAAAGAACCCGCCGCTATAGTTTTTTTATAATTCTTGGTCTTACTATTTATTGTGGATATGTTTTTGTTCCTTCATCTCAAGCTAATTATACAACTTTAAGCGTAAGCTCATATCGTGGGTTTTATAATTCTGCCTGGATTGGTTGCAGTGTAGCAATGATGACAGCACTATTTTTATCATTTGCAGGATTTTATCTGGTCAAAGATACGATTAGAAGAGATGAAACTACTGGAGTTGGACAAATTATTGCCACTACACCTTTACGCAAGTTAGTCTATATTTTGGGAAAAATGTTGAGTAATTTTGCGGTTTTAACAATTATCATAGCTGTGATGATAGTTATAGCAGGGCTTATGCAGATAATTTCGGGAGAAGTTTTACATATTGATCTCTGGAACTTAATTTCCCCATTTATCTTTCTCGTTCTACCTCCTATGCTTGTTGTCTCTTCTCTCGCACTATTATTTGAAACTATTCCTGGGTTACGTGCAGGATTTGGAAATGTAGTTTATTTTGCTCTCTGGGTTGTTTTGATAATTTTCGAAATACCTGATTTTAGCTCATTTTCAGCAGTTAATCATCTTTTTGCCTTAAATATCCCCCTAAATAGTATTATGAAAACAGCTCAAGCTACTCTTACAAATTATCAGAATGTTTATAATTTTGGACTCCAATTTAGTCACACTACATCACCAGCGTTTATCTGGGAAGGAATTCAATGGACAAAAGAATTAATTACCGGACGAGTGTTTTGGATTATAGTCCCACTTTTAATCTCAATACTGACAGCTTTTCTTTTTCATCGTTTTGACCCATCTTATGAAAAGAAATCTGTTAAAAATAAATCACTTGAACCTATAACAAATCTTCAAAATGATAATCGTGTAGCAAAACCTTTTAACTCAATTAAATTAACTACCTATAAAACGAGTCTTTTTAAACTACACCCCACTAAGATGCTAAAAAATGAATTACGCTTTATGTTAAAAGGATTACCCTGGTGGTGGTATGGAGTTGCAATTGGGTTAGTTGTTCTTAGTTTGTTTTTGCCATTCAATACAGCAAGGAATATTATTTTATCATTATGCTGGATATGGCCGTTACTCATTTGGTCTGCTATGGGAACGCGTGAACTCATTTACCAAACTGATCAGTTAGTCTTTTCTGCCCCCTATCCACTAACATTTCAACTTCTAATACGGTGGTTAGCTGGTGTTCTACTTACTATGCTAATCGGAGGTGGTATTGGTATTCGTCTTTTATTTGCTTGCAATTTTAGTAGTTTTTTGGGCTGGCTGGTAGCTACGATTTTTATCTCCTCTCTAGCATTTTGTTTGGGAGTTTGGAGTGGAAACAATAAGTTATTTGAAGTCATATATACTGTGATCTGGTATCTTAGTACATTTTCTAAAGTGCCATCTTTAGATTTTATGTGTAAGCTAGATGATTCAATCAACTCACAGAGACCACTAATTTATCTTGCTCTATCTATTTTCTTATTCGGAATGACTATCCTTGGTCGTAAACTTAAAATGAATAAACGGTAAGTAATTTTAACAAAGAAAGACCTTGAATGAAGTATCTCTACTCACTCAAGGTCTTTTTTGTTATTCTTCTGTAGTAGTTGCTATTTCATCTAAAGATAGCACTATGTCCATATTCTGCTGAAACATTTGATCAAAACTATTTGCTAGTTGAATCACATTAGGTAACTTAAATATTGAGTAATGATCTCCTTCGATCTCTTCTGAACTGATCAGTTTTTGACAATATTCATTCCATTTGACATGATTTAATCTGTTTGTATCTTTTGCCTTTATGAAATGAACCTGTGTTTTTATCTGACCTGCTGGAAGATATCTCATGCGTGCCTGGCTCAGTGCACGCACAACATTAACGCGATAAAGTAATTCTGTGATTTCTAATTGATCGAAATTCGGGATAGGTTTTGCTAAAGAATCTGGGATAGCTTTGCTAACCATCTCCACATTTAAGTTTTCAGCTTCTACAAAGTTCATAAGCAACATCCACAATTCTTCTAAATCCTTTGCTTTATTTAGTTTTTCAATGATTTCATTGTCTCCTACAATTTCTTGAAGCCATTCAAGCTCTGTTTCAACTGTGAATTCGCTTTGATGTATTTGGTCTTTTGTAGGTGCTGGTGAATCAAACAACACCAATTGCTTGACTTCATCTTGTAGATTTTCTAATTGTTTTACAATTTCAAATGCAATAGTACCACCAATACTCCAACCTGCGATATAGTAAGGACCTTCTGGCTGAATCTTTTTGATTTTTGCTATATAATCTACTGCGATCTCTTTGATTGTAATATTCTTAAGACCTGCGTTTGGAAGATCACTATTGATACCCCAATAATTGAAATCAGTTTTAGAATAATTACTAAATTCTAGATATCCTTCTGTAGTTCCACTACCATCATGGATTAGGAAGAGATTTTTGGTTTTATCCTTTCCTCTTCTCAACAAAACTACATGATCGTATACTTCGGTAATTCTTCTTTCCTTGTTTTCAATCTTTTGTACCAGATCTTTAATAGTTGGTGTTACAAAAAACTCTATTAAAGACAGTTCTACATCAAACTCATTAGAGATTTTGTAAACTAAATATGTTGCTTTGATTGAATGTCCACCCAATTCAAAGAAGTTATCATAGATTCCAACTTTCTCAACACTTAAGACCTCAGCCCAAATAGTAGCCATTCTTTCTTCTAATTCATTTCGAGGAGCTACGTACTCTGTAGCTACAACCTGACTACCATCTGTTTTTGGTAATGCTTTTCGATCAATCTTACCATTAGCTGACAATGGAATCTTATCTAATTTCACAAAATAGGATGGAATCATATAGTCTGGTAATCCTTTTGCTAGATATGTTCGTAAATCTGCTACTACTAATTCTTCAGCTGATACAAAATATCCACATAAATAATTATTCTGATTCTCATCTTCTAAATCTACTACTACCACTTCTTGAATTGAGTCATGATTTAATAATTGTTTTTCAATCTCTCCTAACTCAATTCTAAATCCTCTGATTTTTACCTGGTGGTCAATTCTACCAAGGAATTCTATATTTCCATCTGGAAGCCATCTTACTAAGTCTCCTGTTTTATACATTCTCTCTCTAGCTTTAAATGGATTTTCAACAAATTTTTCATCTGTTAATTCTCGTCTATTTAGATAGCCTCTTGCTAATCCAGTTCCTGCCAGACATAATTCTCCGGATACACCAATTGGTTGCAACTGATTGAATTCATTTAGTATATAAGTTTGAATATTTTGCAATGGTTTTCCAATCGGTACATTGGTTTCATCTCTTAAATCTGTCAAAGGATATTGAGTACTATAAATTGTTGATTCTGTTGGGCCATATAGATTTTCTAGAGTTACACCATTTATTAACTGATAGAATTTTTTCACCAATTCAGTAGAAATTGCTTCACCTGCTGCAAAAACATATTTTAGTTTACTAAGTGCTTGCAAATCTTCCTCTACTGCCATCTTCAAAAATACATTGAGCATAGATGGAACAAAATTAATATGTGTTACACCATATCTATCAATGGTACGACATATCTGAGTTGGATCTTTTTCTCCATCTTTCTTTAGAATGACAAGTTTCCCGTTTCCTAGAATCCAGCCAAATATTTCTGATAACGAAACATCAAATGTATATGCTGTTTTTAATAAATATGTGTCATTTTCTGTTGGTGTGTATTTTCGATTTAATGCAGTTAAAAGGTTTACTACACTTCTGTGTTCAATCATAACTCCTTTTGGTTTTCCAGTTGAACCTGATGTATAAATTATATAAGCTAAATCTGTAGGTTGAGTCATAATTTCAAGGTTTGTACTATCTCCAGTATAGAAGAGTTCTTCTTCAATATTGAGAATTTCACCATTGAATTTAATCTGATCTTTAAGATGCTGCTGTGTTAATAAAATCGAAGTCTGGCTATCACTTAACATATAATTGATCCTATCTTCTGGATAATCTGGATCAATAGGAAGATAAGCTCCACCAGCTTTTAGTACAGCAAAAATTCCAACAATCATCTCAAATGAACGATCAAACATCATTCCTACAATCTGGTTTTGTACTCCTTTTTCTCTTAAAACCCGGGCCAGCCCATTGCCCCTCACGTTCAACTGCCGATAACTCAACTCTTCCCCCTCAAAGATCAAAGCAGTCTTTTCAGGAGTTCTTTCCACAGCTTCTTCAAATATGTCTACAAGAGTTTTCTCGTTAGGGAATTCTTCAACAGTTTGATTAAACACATGTACCAATTGATTTTTCTCTTCCTCATTAAGAAGATCAATCGCCTTAATCTGAATCTCTGGATTTTCAACTACTTCTCTGATAATATTTACAAAATGATCTGACATTCTTTTAATTGTCGCTGGTTTAAATAGATCAGTATTATAGCTAAAAGTTAATCTTATTTCATCTTGAGCTTCCACAGCATTAAACATTAAGTCAAATTTAGTCGTCTTATTTTCAAATTTATAAGGAGTCATTTTCAAATCAGATTTGACATCTGGCGAACCACTCATATCTTCAACATTGTGCAACATAAACATTGTATCGAATAGTGGATTTCTGCTCATATCTCTTGGTAAATTGAGCTGATCTACCAGCATCTCAAACTGATAATCTTGATTTTCAAATGCACCTAAAGCATTTTTCTTAACCTCATCTAAAAATGTTTTAAACGACTTATCTACATTTGGATAATTTCTCATAACTAATGTATTAACAAACATTCCAATGATATTCTCTAAATCTGCGTGTCGTCTACCTGCTGTTGGAGAACCAACCACTATATCTTCCTGACCGGCATATTTCGATAATAATACATTATAAGCTGCTAATAATGTCATATATAAGGTTGAACCAAAATTAGTGTTTACCTCTTTTATCTTTGCTGTCAAATCCTGATCTAAGCTAAACTTATAATCATCACCAGCATAAGTCTTCATAACTGGTCTTGGATAATCAGTTGGCAGATTTAATACCGGAATCTCACCAGCAAAAGTTTCTAACCAGTGTTGTTCCTGAATTTTAATCTTCTCTGATGCGAAAAGTTCATTCTGCCAGACTGCGAAATCTTTATACTGCAAAGGTAAGTTTGGTAAGTCATATCCTGCAAATAAATAAGCAAAGTCTCTGATCAAGTTTGTTGTGGAAACTCCATCTGAGATGATATGATGCATATCTACCAAAAATACATGTTTGTTTTCAGCAAACTTAACCATAGCTACACGCAATAATGGTGCTTTACTTAAATCAAATGGTTTGATTAATCCTTTTACTGTACTCTCAAGTTCAGATTCTGTGACTTCCAACTCAGTTATTGAAAAATCTACTTCATCATGAATTCTTTGGACTAATTCTCCATCTATCATCTCAAATGATGTTCTAAATGCTTCGTGACGTTTGATCAAGTTTTTGAATACGTTTGTAAAGATTTCCTTATCTAATTCACCTTCCAAAATCATTACTGTTGGCATATTATAAGTAATATTTTCGCCTTCTAACTGTCTTAAAGCATAAATCCGTTTTTGTGCTGAAGAAACAGGATAATATTCTCTCTTTTCTACTGGTTCAATAGCAGTAAAGACCGTTTTCTTCGCCTGCTGAACATATTCTACTAATTCTTTGATAGTTGGTGTTTTAAAAATCTCCTGCAAAGGCATTTCAACGTTAAATTCTTTCAATACCTTTGAAGTCAGTTGAATTGCTTTTAAGGAATGACCACCTAGCTCAAAAAAATTATCATTTATGCCAACTTTCTCAACAGATAAGACTTCTGACCAGATTTTAGCCATCTTTTCTTCTGCTTCATCTTGAGGAGCTACATACTCTGTACCTAACTCTAGATTACCTTCTGGTGTAGGTAAAGCTTTACGATCTACTTTACCATTTCGGGTCAATGGCATCTTATCTAAACTGATGAAATATGATGGGATCATGTATTCTGGTAAATCTTTTGCTAGATATGTTCTCAAATCTGCTACTGATATTTCTGTGTCTGTAACAATATATGCACAGAGATATTTAGTATCATTTTGGTCTGCTTTATCTATAACAATAGTTTCTCGAATCATTTCATGCTCTAATAACCTATTTTCAATTTCACCGAGTTCAATTCTAAAACCTCGAATTTTAACTTGATAATCAATCCTACCCAAGAACTCAATATTTCCATCTAGATACCATCTTGTCAGGTCTCCAGTCCGATACATCCGTTCTCCCGTATATGGGTTAGTCACAAATTTCTTATCTGTCAATTCTGCATTATTTAAATAACCTCTAGCAAGACCATCTCCTGAGATACATAACTCACCTGGAACGCCCACAGGTTGAAGTTGATCACTCTTATCTAAGATATATACCTTAGTATTATCAATAGGTTTACCAATTGGAATATTATTGTATTGCTTATCTACTTCATAGTGTGTAGTAACTACTGTATTTTCAGTTGGCCCATAGTTATTGATTAATTGATAATTAGTATCCTGATAGAATTTCAACTTATCTCCACCTGTAAGCAACTTTCTTAATGAATTGTTCTTAAGTGTCATAAATTGCTCACAAAGCTGAGTTGGTAAAAAACTAATTGTTATTTGATTTTCTTCAAAATATGCATTTAATTTGTTAACATCTAATCTCATTTCTTCTGCAATCACATGAATTGTTGCACCACTTATTATGTAAGGGAATATTTCCCATACTGATGCATCAAATCCGAATCCCGCATATTTTGTACTACAATCTAAAGAAGTTATTTCATAATAATTTATATGCCAATATGTCAAATTAACTAAAGATTTATGTTCAATCAATACTCCCTTTGGTTTTCCAGTAGAACCTGAAGTATAAATAACATAAGCTAGGTCATTAGATTTGTTGACAATTTCAATATTGGCAAAATCATTAGAATATAAATCTTCGTTATCTAGACTAATAACTTCTTCTACAAATTCCAACTTATCTTTTAGATGATTTTGTGTTAGCACAATATTGCTATGACTATCATTAACCATATACTCTATTCTCTCAACTGGATATTGTGCATCAATAGGCAAATAAGCTCCTCCAGCTTTTAAGATTCCCAAAATTCCAATGAACATTTCTAAGCCTGGTTCTACCATGATTCCAACTATTTGATCAGCTCTAACCCCTTTGTCTCTTAATAATCCAGCCAATTGATCAGATTTTTTATTTAATTCACGATAAGTCAACTGTTGGTTTTCAAAAACTATAGCATTCTTATCTGGAGTTTGGTTAACTTGATCAATAAAGAGGTGATGAATCACTTTATCTTTTGGATATTCTGTATTTGTTTGGTTAAATTCGTACAATAACTGACTCTTTTCTTCCTCAGTAATCATAGTGATTGCTTGCATTTTAGCATCAGGATTTTTAACAACTTCTTCAACGATATTTACAAAATGTTTTGCCATTCTTCTAATGGTTTCTTCTTTAAATAAATTAGTGTTATAAGTAAAACTTAGTCTGGTTCCCTGATTAGTTTCGATTGCATGTAATAATAGATCAAATTTTGCTGTTTTATTCTCAAACTTATATGGTAATAATTTTAAATCTGTAAGATATGTTTCTGAATTAGTTGTAATATCCTGTTTTTGCATTGCAAACATCGTATCAAAAAGTGGATTACGATTCATATCTCTTCGTAGATTTAGTTGATCGATAAGCATCTCAAATTGATAGTCTTGATACTCATATGCTTTTAGTGCATTTTCTTTAACGTCAGCTAAAAACTCAACAAATCTGTTTGAAAGAGTTGGATAGTTTCTCATAGCCAGAGTATTGACAAACATTCCGATAATATTTTCTAAATCTGAATGTCGTCTTCCAGCACTCGGAGTACCAACCACTATATCTTCTTGACCTGCATATTTTGCTAATAATAAATTGTAAAAAGCTAGTAAAGTCATAAATAATGTTGCACCATTTTTAGATGCTAGTTCATTTAATTCTGATGTTAATTTTTGATCTATTTCGAAATTAAATATATCACCTTCATAAGTCATCACAGCAGGTCTCAAATAATCTGTTTGCAGATTCAATACAGGAATTTCTCCAGCAAACGTTTCTAACCAATATTTTTCCTGTTCTTTGATCTTTTCTGATGCAAATAGTTCATTTTGCCAGACTGCAAAATCTTTATATTGCAAACGAAGTTCTGGTAATTCTTTTCCTGCAAATAAGGTAGCTAAATCTTTGATTAGATTTGCTGTTGAAACTCCATCTGAGATAATATGATGCATATCCACTATAAATACATACTTGTTTTCTGCAAATCTAACAAATTCAACACGCAATAATGGTGCTTTCTTTAAGTCAAATGGGCGAATTAAGCTTTTCACAGTAGCATCAAGTTCAGCCTCATCTGCCTCTACTACTCTAATTGAGAACTCTACTTCATCATGAATAAACTGTACTACTTCTCCATCTATCATTTCAAAAGATGTCCTAAATGCTTCATGATGTTTGATCAGTTTTTTGAACACATCTCTAAAGAGTTCCTTATCTAATTCACCTTCTAAAATCATTACTGTTGGCATATTGTAAGTAATATTTTCGCCTTCTAACTGTCTTAATGCATAGATACGTTTTTGTGCAGAAGAGGCTGGATAATATTCTCTCTTTTCTACTCTTTCAATTGCTGCAAATAAAGTAGTTTCTGTTTTATTGATATATTCAGCAATTTCTTTGATAGTTGGAGTTTTAAATAATTCTATTAAAGGCAAATCTACATCAAATTCTTTTAGAATCCTTGATGTTACTTGAATCGCCTTCAATGAATGTCCACCAAGTGTAAAGAAATTATCACTTGTCCCGATCTTTTCTACTCTTAAAACTTCCAACCAGATATCTACCAATTTTTCCTCAATCTCATTATTTGGTGCAACATACTCTGTTCCCAAATACTGATTCCCATCTGGCTTTGGTAATGCTTTTCTATCCACTTTACCACTTGTTGTCAATGGCATTTCATCCAAATAGACAAAATAAGATGGAATCATATATTCTGGCAATTTGTTTAATAAAATACTGCGTATTTCTTCTGCTGATATTTTTTCATCCATGACAAGATAAGCACATAATTCCTTATTACCACTTTGATCATT
>DAOVRZ010000117.1:0-17456 GCA_030627905.1 Halanaerobiales bacterium | reverse complement strand
CTTTTTGTAATCTTCCTCGCCAAGATGCATATAAATTAATGTATCAATGCCCGACTTAAAATAAGCTTTGGCAACTGCTGCACCACCATTTGTTCCCGCAGACATTTGAACAAAGAATTTACCAACAGGACTTTCTTCATCTCCTATCCTGAGAGCAGGTTTTGTTAACCCTTTTGAAATTTCATCTATTTTGTTAAGAGATTCTAATAAATCAGAAACTTTTGCATTTTTATCTGATGATAGAAATGAGTTGATGTGCTTATCAAACTTATTTTTTGTAATAACATCAACAGGTGTGTGTATATTTAAGAAAGGTATCTCCAACATCCTTGCCACACTTGTTACTTTATCATAGTTTATGACATTATAATTTCTTTTAATCTTCCCCCTTCTGACCTCTAAAGCCTTTTTAGCATCCTTTTCTGAAATTCCAACACTTTTCATTTGCTCAATATGACGAAGCATTACTTCTGGTATACCATAAATTCTAGACTCATCACCTGGTGGATGATGAGCAATGACAGCATCAAAATTAAGCTGTTTTGCTAATAATAGCCCAGCAGAATCAACATCTATTCCAAATAAGATCTTCTTTATATTATCCCCTCTTACAAATATCTGAGAATCAGCAGGTATCTCCTCAAAGGCCGACATCTCTAAAGCAATTTGCATAAGTTCCTCAGTATTCATATTTACCTCCTGATATAATAATCATCAAAATTATATATTTAAATTAGATTAAAAGTAAACAAAAGAATATGGGTTAGATCTTCTTAACCTAATTCAAATTGTCTGTGTCTCCTATATTCTTATTGATAGGCAAAAATAAATGATTTATATTACCTTTTTGAGATAAGATATGAATGTTTAGAATTTTCTCTTATTTTGTAAGTTAAATATAAACAGGTATTTTGATGATATCTATTTACTATATTATAATAGATTATGAAAGTTATATATGGTTCAGATATTAATTTCTTTACAGCTATTAGAATTTTTAGAGGTGAGAAATAATTATGGTTAGTTTGGTAATTGTATCACACAGTGCAAAACTATCTGAAAGCATAAAAGAATTAGCTAATCAAATGAGCCAAGGCAAAGTTTCTATTGCTACTGCTGGTGGATTAGATGATAAAACAATTGGAACGAATGCAGAAAGAATATTTGAAGCTATTAATAATGTCTATCAGCCTGACGGAGTTCTGATATTATTAGACTTAGGGAGTGCTGTATTGAGTACTGAGATAGCAATTCAAATGCTGGATTCTGATAAACAAGACAAAATTTTAATAAGTGAGGCACCAATATTGGAGGGTGCTATTTCAGCTGCAGTGGAAGCTTCTGTGGGTAGTTCCCTTAAGAAAGTAGATGCTGCTGCTCGAGAAGTTGTAACAATTACAAAAGTTTCGGGAGCTGTGCCATTGGTTAAATCTGAAGTCCTATTTCTTACTCCCAAAGAAGAAACTTCTAAAAATAAAATTATTATAACAATTTCTAATGAGATTGGATTGCATGCTAGACCGGCAGCCCAATTTGTTCAAACTGCAAACAAATTTAAATCTAATATCAGTGTGCGTAATCAGACTCTTGGAGGTTCATTTATAAGTGCTAAGAGCATGTTTAGTGTACTTAGTTTAGGTGCCCTGAAAGATCATCAAATTGAAATTTCTAGTGATGGTCTGGACTCAATTGATGCTACAAAAGCACTTCAAAAATTAGTAGAAAGTGGTTTTGGAGAAATGGAACAACCTATACCCATGGTCGATAGTTCAAATTTTATTGAAGCTGAAGTACCCAGCATATCTAAGGATATTAAACAAAAGGTTTCTGAAGTAGATTGGACTATGCATAAACTGCATGGAATTCCAGCTTCAGACGGCATTGAAATTGGTCCCTCATATATTTTACAACCTCAAATATTGAAGGTGAAGAAATATAAAATTAAAAATCCTAAAGCTGAATGGGAGCGTTTCTTATCCGCTATTAATCAGGCAAAAAATGAGATCATTGTAATTAAGAATAAAACCACTAAAGAAATAGGGGCGAGAGAAGCAGATATCTTCACAGCACACAAACTATTCTTAGATGACCATGTCTTATTAGATTGTGTAAAAAAGCAAATTGATGATAATTTTTTGAATGCTGAAGCCTCATTAGCAGAGGTAGTTGAAGGCTATGTTAAAACTCTGCAAGGTATGGATAGTAAAATTTTCAAGCAAAGGGCTGTTGATTTGGAAGATGTGAATCAACGTGTATTAAAAATTTTACTGGGTGAAAAAGAGAAATCTATAGCAGAGTTGTCAAAACCTGTGGTGTTAATTGCAAAAGATATTTTCCCCTCAGATATTGCTCAGTTAGATAAAAAGAAAATCCTTGGCCTTTGTACAGTAACTGGTGGTACAACTTCACATACTGCTATTTTAGCTCGTACTTTGAAAATACCGGCTATTGTAGGATTAGGTAAGGAGCTATTAAACATACCTGAGGATACAACTTTAATTATAGATGGCAAAGAAGGTTTAGTAATAGCTAATCCAGATAAGAAGAGCATTACTACTTATAGTTCCTACCAGAAGAATCTTAAAACTCAACAACGAACTCTTAAATTAGTCGCACAAAAACCTGCTTTTACTCACGATGGTTATCGCAAAGTTGTATTAGCTAATATTAGTAATGTTGACACAGCTAAAATTGCTTTAGAATATGGAGCAGAAGGAATTGGACTTTTACGTACAGAGTTTTTATATATTGATTGCAAAACAATTCCTAGTGAGGAGGATCAATACAAAGCATATAAATCTATAGCTGATCTTATGCTTGAACGTCCATTCATTATTCGAACATTAGACATTGGTGGAGATAAACCATTACCATATTTAAATATCCAACAGGAAATAAATCCTTCATTGGGGTGGAGAGGAATTAGATTCTCTTTGGATAATGTTGACCTCTTTAAAGATCAGATAAGAGCAATTTTGAGAACAAGCTATGAGAGAAATGTTAAAATTATGTTCCCCATGATTTCAAACATAGATGAAATTTACAGAGCTAAGGCTATTTTATCAGAGGTAATTGCTGAATTAGAGAGTCATGGAATTCCTTTCGCACGTGATATGGATATAGGTATTATGATAGAGACACCAGCAGCTGCTTTAGCATCTGATATCTTATCAAAGGAAGTAGACTTCTTCAGCATAGGCACAAATGACCTAATACAGTATACTATGGCTTGTGATCGTATAAACAAACGAGTAGCTCATCTTTACGAACCATTTCACCCAGTAATTTTAAGGTTGTTAAAGAACATAACTGAAGCAGCACACGGTGCTAAAAAGTGGGTGAGCATTTGTGGTAAAATGGCTAGTAATCCCAAAGCTATTCCGATACTATTGGGTCTTGGAATCGACGAATTTAGTATGACTGCTACAGCAATTCCCAAAGTAAAGGCTATAATTCAATCTCTGGACTTATCTCAAGCTCAAGATTTAGTAATTCATGTTCTTCAATTAAAAA
Source organism: Halanaerobiales bacterium (assembly GCA_030627905.1). GTDB lineage: Bacteria > Bacillota > Halanaerobiia > DY22613 > DY22613 > JAGMES01. The sequence goes on along the minus strand of DAOVRZ010000117.1, from coordinate 13,943 downwards.
CAGCAAAAGAGGTTTATAAATATATTGAAGAAATATTTCCACTAAACAGAAAGTAAGAGCAAATAGGTTACTTTCTAACTATAAATTAAACCTAACAATTATTGAGAGATTAATCACTAAAGAGGGACTGTGTGTTAATTTAACTATTCTATAATACATATTATTTGGGAAATAATTATTAACTGTATTTTAATTTGATATTTTTACTTTAGTATCAATATGTTTTTTTGAAAGGAGTTCTTAAAGGATAATTAACTACTTTTATCTGCGATAATCTTTCCAAAAACTAACCAAACATGATTCAAAATCGTGTTTTAAAATTTTATTTAATATGTTTATTCGTCAACATTTCCTATAAATCTTATAAAATTTTTTAAAAAATACTTTAAATTTGGAAAAAAATAATATATTATATTAATTTGTATCACTAATTTGTATTACTAATAAAAAATAATTAAAAGTAATTTTAAAATTTTTAAAGGTTATACATGATTAATTTTATGCTCACCGTTCTTGCAGAACAATTTTTAGAAAATATACTCAAATCCACAACTTCAAAATCATACATAAAATCTGCTTCAAATTCAATTGATTTACTTTTTATTTAAAACTGATTTGTCCACGCTTGAAAAGTAGGTGAGCTAATTAGAAAGGGGGTGATTACAGGAAAGTAGAGATTGTAAATATTTAATAAAACACTAAAATGTATTTATTCAATTAAATTTAAGATGAAAGGAGAAAAATATGTCTCCAGTAGTTGGAGAGATTATAGGGACAATGATCCTAATCATTCTTGGTGATGGCGTTGTAGCCAATGTTCTGCTTAATAAGTCTAAAGGGAAGGATAGTGGATGGATTGTAATAACCACAGGTTGGGGTCTCGCTGTCGCTGTGGCAGTTTATGCAGTTGGCTGGATTAGTGGTGCACATATCAATCCAGCGGTTACCGTTGGCTTAGCTGCTATTGGAAGCTTCCCTTGGGCCGATGTACCTATGTACATTATTGGACAAATGATCGGTGGTTTTTTAGGTGGTGTTATTGTCTGGTTAGCATATTTACCACATTGGTCTGAGACAGAAGATACAGGACTTAAACTGGCGGTGTTTTCAACTGGACCAGCGATCCGTAACTACTCACTAAACTTGCTAACAGAGATCATTGGAACATTTATGTTAGTTGCAGGTGTGCTTTTTATACTGGATGCACGAAATGAACTGACCAGTGGCTTTGGCCCGTTACTCATAGGCTTTTTAGTCTGGAGTATTGGTTTATCTCTTGGAGGACCAACTGGTTATGCTATAAATCCAGCTCGAGACTTAGGTCCACGTATTGCACATGCTATACTACCCATTGCAGGTAAGGGTAAATCGGATTGGGGTTATTCCTGGATTCCAGTAGTAGGTCCAATCATTGGTGGTATATTAGGCGCTTTATTCTATTTGTATCTTTGGCCTGCACTTTAGTAAAGGAATGATAAGAAAGAAGAAAGCCTAGAAGAAGACTTAATATATAAACAAACATGGTGAGCCAGTTCAGGGGTTTATAAAACTGGCTCACCAATTATAAATTAATATCCGAGAAGGGAGAAGGGAGAAATGAAGAAATTAATAAACAATCCTGAATATGTTGTTAAAGAACAACTGGAAGGCATCGCTTTGGCTTACCCGGACATCGTTAAGGTTCACTTTGACCCTAATTTTATCTATCGTACTGATGCCCCAGTTAAGGGTAAGGTGGCTATAGTCTCTGGTGGTGGTAGTGGCCATGAGCCTATGCACGGGGGCTTTGTAGGATTTGGCATGCTGGATGCTGCTTGCCCTGGTGAGGTCTTCACCTCACCCACTCCGGATCAGATGCTGGAGACAGCTAAGATAGTCAACAGTGGGGAGGGAGTACTGTTTATTGTCAAGAACTACAGTGGCGATGTTATGAACTTTGAGATGGCGGCTGATATGGCTCGTGAGGAAGGGATCAGAGTGCTCAATATCTTGATTGATGATGATGTGGCTGTTAAAGACAGCTTGTATACTCAGGGAAGGCGTGGTGTGGGTACTACAGTACTAGCAGAAAAAATTTGTGGTGCTGCGGCGGAGAGAGGATACGACTTGAAGAAGTTAGCTAACCTATGCCGCAAGGTCAACATCAATGGACGCAGCATGGGGGTGGCTCTCACCTCTTGCACTGTTCCCTCAGCGGGTAAACCAACATTCGAGCTTGGTGAGGACGAGATGGAAATTGGTATTGGCATCCATGGTGAGCCAGGCCGGAAGCGTATGAAACTCAAAACTGCCGATGAAATCACCGAGTTGCTAGCTCTCTCGATTATTGAAGACATATTCTATAAGCGAACCATTCGCGAGTGGGATGAGGGTAAGAAAGAGTGGGTAGACATAGAACTGGAAGACCCCACATTTAAGCATGGCGATAAGGTACTCGCTTTTGTTAACAGTATGGGTGGAACTGCAAGCATAGAGCTTCCCATTGTCTATCGTAAACTGCACGAGATTTGTGAGAAGAGAGGTCTCAAAATCATTCGCAATCTCATTGGCCCTTACATCACTTCGCTGGAGATGCAGGGTTGCTCAATCACATTGCTCAAGATGGACGATGAGATGATTGAGTTCTGGGATGCTCCTGTCAAGACAGCGGGACTGCGTTGGGGAATGTAATTTTATATAGGTCTTCCCAAAAATCAAAAAAGAAGTAAAACATAGAAATCAAGGAAATGGAGAAGTACTTTGTTGAAGAATGAAATGACCATAACCAAGGGGGACATCATCGAGTGGCTTAAAACTACTGCTGTAGTACTTAAGGAGAACGGACAGTATCTTACTGACCTGGACTCGCCAATTGGGGATGCTGATCATGGCATTAACATGAATCGTGGCTTCAAGAAAGTAATGAGCAAATTACCCCAGGTAGAGGATAATGACATAGGCACCATACTCAAAGCAGTAGGGATGACTCTTATAACCAGTGTGGGGGGCGCAGGAGGTCCTCTATATGGCACCTTCTATGTGGACGCCGGTAAGGCTGTTGCAGGCAAGATAAAGCTCTCAACCAATGACCTAATTGCCCTTCTTAACTCTGGCTTAAAGGGAGTAGTGAGAATAGGAAGAACTAACTTGGGTGACAAAACTATGGTTGATGCCATCCACCCTGCTGTGGAGGTGCTTAGTAAAACATTGGCTAATAATAACAATGTCATAAAAGCGCTTCATTGCATGACGGACGCTGCCTACAAAGGCATGAAAGATACCATTCCCATGTTGGCTAAGAAGGGCCGTGCTAGTTATGTGGGAGAGCGTAGCATTGGTCACCAGGATCCGGGGGCAACTTCATCTTATCTCATACTGAAAACGCTGCTGGAGACCATTGAGTCCAGACACAAATCTAAATAAGCTCATACCATCCCAAGTTGGGTAAAGCTATTAGAATTTCAATTTGGGGTAGGAAGCATAGAAGGAGGTGATAGGAAGAGAAAGTTTGCATATCTAAGCTAGATAAAATCTAATTTAAAAATAATAAAAAAAGGAGAGAAAATGACGGAGAAAAAGTATGCAGCAGCGGTTGATCAAGGGACCACAGGTACCCGATGCATGGTTTTTAATAAGGGTGGTGAAGTAGTAGCGGCGGTTTATGAAGAGCACGAACAGATCTACCCCAAACCTGGCTGGGTGGAACATGATCCTATGGAAATCTGGGAGAAGACACAGAAAGTAATCAAAGCTACAATGAAGAAAGGTAATATTAGCCCAGAGGAAATCGCAGGCATAGGAGTTACTAATCAGAGAGAAACCACAATTGTATGGGATCCAAAAACCGGAAAACCGTACTACAATGCAATAGTCTGGCAATGTACAAGAACAACAGATATCTGCCAAAAGGTTGTTGATGCCGGTCATGAACCAATGATAAAGAAAAAAACAGGTTTACCAGTAGTTACTTACTTCTCAGGTCCAAAAATTACATGGATTTTAGACAACGTACCTGGTGTAAGGGAGAAGGCAGAGAATGGAGAAGCTATCTTCGGTAACATAGATACATGGGAGATATGGTGGCTGACTGGTGGTCCCAATGGTGGTGCTCATGTCACTGATTACACAAATGCATCTCGCACATTGCTAATGAACTTGGAGACACTGAATTGGGATGATGAGATTCTTAATGTATTGAGAATCCCCCGTCAAATGTTACCTAAGATTAGACCATCCAGCGATAAGAAGTTATATGGATTTACACCTAAGGATGGTCCATTTGGTGGAGAAATCCCAGTCTGTGGAGATCTAGGAGATCAGCAGGGAGCACTAGTTGGTCAGACAAGCCTAAGTGTTGGTGAAGCTAAGAATACCTATGGCACTGGTTGTTTTATGTTGTTAAATACAGGTGAAAAGATAGTCCCATCTCCAAGTGGACTTCTAACAACCGTGGCTTATGGAACTGAGGAGGGTAAAGCTATCTATGCGCTGGAGGGTTCCATTGCAATTACCGGAGCAGCAATACAGTGGCTAAGGGACAACTTGAAGATAGTAAAAAATGCAGCTGAAACAGAAGAAATTGCTAAAAAGGTTGGTGATTCTGGTGGTATTTACTTCGTACCAGCTTTTTCTGGACTCTTTGCACCTTATTGGGATATGTACGCTCGTGGTGTTATAGTTGGTCTTACTCGTTATGTAACGAGAGAGAACCTAGTACACGCTACTTTGGAAAGCATATGCTATCAAACAAAAGATGTTTTGGAAGCTATGAAGAAAGACTCAGGGGTTATACTAAAGACACTCAAGGTAGATGGTGGTGCTGTGAAGAATAACTACCTAATGCAACTTCAATCCGATATTCTAGGTGTAGAGGTTGTGCGACCAACAGTAGAAGAGACTACTGCTCTTGGTGCAGCTTATATGGCTGGTTTAGCAACTGGTCTCTGGGGTAGCCTGGAGGATCTGAAAGCTAACTGGGGTATAGACAAAACATTCAAACCTCAATGGACTGATGAACAGCGTGAAAAGGGTCACAGTGGTTGGAAGAAGGCTATTGAACGCACACGTGGTTGGGTGGAAAAAAGCAGTTAAACAGATTACTATATAACTAGTCACAAGCTTTGGGAAGGGAAGTATTTAATAAAAAATTTCCCTTCCCAACTGACTATTAGAACTTACATAGAATAACTTTAATATACAAAAATATAGGGTTAAAATTACATTCTGATAATGTTTAAGTATAAAAAGAGGAGCTCAGACCTACAGGTCTGTAGCTTATTCAGGAGGATAGGATTTGAATAAAATAAAAGAGAAATATAAAGAAGTAAAGGGGAAATATGATGTGATCATCATTGGAGCAGGGTTGGTTGGTTCGATAATTGCCCGCTGGCTCTCTAAATACAACCTAAATATTCTTTTAATTGATAAAGAGCCAGATGTTGGTACGGGTACCAGCAAGGCAAATACGGCTATTATCCATGCTGGCTACGATTCTCCATTTGGTACACTGAGAGGTAAGTTAGTTGTGGATGGTAATCGCATGTTTTACCAAATGTGCGAAGAGCTTGATGTAGCATATAAAACGTGTGGTACTTATGTAGTTGCTCTGACTGATGAAGATATAAAAACACTGGAAAAACTTATGGAGAATGGACGCAAAAAGGGAGTGCCTGGGTTGGAGATAATTTCTGGTGAGGAGATGCGCCACCGTGAACCATATATCAACCCAGATGTTAAAGGTGCCCTTTATGCTCCAACAGGTGGAATTGGAGACCCCTTTATGCTTACTGTTGCTGCTGCCGAAAATGCGGTGATGAATGGAACAAAGATTTTATTAGAAACAAAAGCTTTGGATTTTGTTGTAGAGCCTTTCTCGCTACATAAGAAAAAGGTCAGTGGGGTAGTTACAAACCATGGTACATTCCTAGCAGATGTTACCATCGCTTCAGCTGGCCTCTATTGCGATGAGTTGATGGAGAAGCTTGACATCAAGTATGACTTCTATGTCAGAGCTCGAAAAGGGGAATATTATGTGTTTGACAAGGCTAAAAAGCTACAAGTGAAGACTGTTCTCTTTCCCTGCCCCACCCCTGTCACCAAGGGCGTCCTGGTAACAATTACTATCCATGGCAACATGATTCTAGGTCCGACAGCAAAAGAGATCAAGGATAAAGAAGACACTTCTGTTACTCCTGAGGGGCTGGAAGAACTGTACAAAGGAGCCAAGAGGTTGGTACCTAAACTAGAGTTGACAGATGTGATCAGAACCTTTGCTGGTTTGCGAGCTGGGGGTTTTCTCCACGATTTTATCATCGAAGCTCCACCAAAGTATTGGGGATTCATCAACCTCGCAGGCATTGAGTCACCAGGGATGGCCTCCTCTCCAGCTATTGCTGAGTATGTAGTGAATCTAGTACAGGAGCAGGGATTGGAGCTAAAGAAGAAGAATAATTGGAACCCAATTCGTAAGAGCAGACCTGATTTCAGCGAACTTTCCCTGGAGGAGCAGGGTTGGTTGATTGAGAAAAATCCCCTCTATGGTCGCATTGTCTGCCGATGTGAGACAGTAACTGAAGGAGAAATTGTGGCTGAGATCCATGCTCCTGTACCTGCTCACACATATGATGCCATCAAGAGACGTACTTGGCTTGGAACAGGTAGATGTCAGGGCTCTTTTGACACACCGAGGGTAATTGAAATCCTATCTCGCGAACTTGGTATTCCACCTACAGATGTTATTAAAGAAAGTAAAGGTTCATATTTCCTTACAAGACCAACAAAAGAGGTTCCGAAAGGAGAGTTAAATGATTGAGAAATATTGTGATGTAGCAGTAATTGGGAGTGGCCCAGCAGGATTGGCAGCAGCAATTGCTGCTAAAAAAGCTGGTGCTCAAGATGTGATAATTATAGAACGTGATACTGAATTAGGTGGTATTCTTTTGCAATGTATCCATAATGGTTTTGGAATTGAAATTTTTGAAGAGGATCTAACGGGTCCTGAATATGCTAATCGATTCATTGTTCAGGCTAAAGATGCTGGTGTAAAAGATCTTTTAGATACTATGGTCTTGGACCTTACTCCAAGAAGGGAGATCTATGCTTTCAATAAAAGAGATGGCATGATTAAGCTCGATACCGGTGCAGTTGTTCTAACTATGGGTTGTCGAGAGCGACCAAGCGGAGCACTAGCCATACCAGGATACCGTCCAGCAGGTATATATACTGCTGGTACTGCTCAAAGATTGGTTAATATTGAGGGTTATATGCCTGGTGAGCGCTTTGTAATCTTGGGATCTGGTGATATTGGAATGATAATGGCTCGTCGCCTAACTTTTGAGGGAGCTAAAGTAGAGCGTATGATAGAGATATTACCTTACATTAGTGGCTTAAAGCGGAATTATGTACAGTGTTTGTTAGACTATGATATTCCTCTCCAACTTAAACATACTGTCATTGATATAAAGGGACGTGATCGAGTAGAGGCAGTTGTCTCTGCTCAGGTAGATGAGAATTGGAAACCTATCCCTGGAACTGAAGATACTATTCCTTGTGATACTCTTCTACTATCAGTTGGTCTTATACCTGAGAATGAGCTTTCTAAGAAGGCGGGAGTGAAACTAGACCCTCTAACAGGTGGTCCATATGTAGATGATACAATGCAAACTAATGTACCAGGAATCTTTGCTGCGGGAAATGTTGTCCATGTATACGATGTGGTTGATTGGGTAACTAAAGCTGGTTTTGTAGCCGGACAACACTCTGGAAAATATGCTATCCAACATAAAAAAGAATCAGAGCGTAAATTGAGAGTTATCGCTGGAAATAACGTACATCATGTTTTACCTCAATTTCTTGATCCTCAAAACTTAGAGAAGGAGCCACAAGAGTTGCAACTCAGAGTTAAATGGCCAGTGGAAGATCGTGTTTGGGTTAAAGTAGAAGTTGATGGAAAATTGATTAAACAACAAGTAGAAAAATATGTTCGACCTAGTGAGATGATCAAGGTAATATTATCACCAGAAGTTCACAAAAAGGCTGTTGGGGGTAGAGAACTTTTAATTAAAGTGGAAGAACGATAAGGAGGAAAGACATGGTAAAAGAAAAAACTAAATTGATTTGTATAGATTGTCCTGTGGGTTGTGAAATAAATGTGACATATGATGGTGAAACTGTTCTTGAGGTTGACGGCAATAAATGCAAGAAAGGCATTAATTACGCAGAGACAGAGATTGTTGATCCAAAGCGAATGATTGTTACAACTGTCAGAGTTGTAAAAGGACTTCATCCTTTAGTTCCGGTGCGATCCACAGAAGCAATCCCAAAGAATAAGATTTTTAAAGTTTTAGATAAGTTGTGCAAAATAGAATTAGATGCACCAGTGGAAATACATCAGGTTGTGTTATCAAATGCAGCTGGAACCGGGGTTGATATAATAGCTAGCCGATCTCTTCCAGCAATGATGGAATAGATTTTTTACAATAAATTCATTTAAATAGCATGGAAATAGATTAGATATAGAATAAGAAAAAATTATGAAGACATTAATTAATATGTTTATTTTGTGTTAGAAGCAGACTTTAATCTGGGGTAAGATGATTAATGAAGTAATAAGTCGCATAACGATTGGTACAGAAAAGAGGCGTTCACAATTTCAGAAAGGGTTTAAATCCTTTTCAAAACTTCACGGATTGAAAGGCTGGGAAGGATGGTTCAGTCCTTATGATGATGAGATATACAAGAAGGTTTTAAAGAATATAAAAAAAGAAGATGTTGTTTTGGATATTGGTGCTGGAGATTTGCGACTATCATTACAGATAGCTATGAGGGTTAAAATGGTTTATGCTATTGAAGTTAATCCAAAAGTACTTGGGTCTGCTTTGAAAATAATTGGTTTTGACTTACCTCGTAATTTGGTTGCTATTTGCGCTAACGCTATGGATATATCATTTCCTAAAGAAATAACCATAGCTGTGCTTCTAATGCGCCACTGCCAACACTTTAGGGATTATGTTATCAAATTACGCTCAACAAATTGCAAGAATCTTATTACAAATATTCGATGGAAAACAGGTGTTGAATCTATTAATCTGACAGTAAATGGAGAGAATTTCTCTCAATTTAAAAATGGCTGGTATGCATGTAAATGTGGAGCAATAGGATTCTTTTCATACGATAATAATATCATTGAACAAAATTTTCCAATTCATGAAGTCGAAAATTGCCCACACTGTGGTATTTAAAAAATGGTATAGATAAAATAACAAAAAGGTTTTCGTCTTATTAAACTACTATTGTTAAAACATAAATCAATTTACTCAAAAAACATAGTTAGTAATCTAATGAATGTATAGAATTAATTAGTAGGCCAAGAAATTTTAAATTATTACAAACGGGTCTGTGATATTTGTTATTACAAATTTTAATATTCTACCAAAAGTTTTATACATCTTCACAAATACTTATTCATTAAAATATTAATTTTTTATGATTATAAAATCTCTAATTTGCAAAACCATTTATTTCAAATAGAGCTTCAAAATTATAAAAGATATCAGGGCCAATAAGTATGCGAAAAAGGACATAATTAAGACTGAATTAAATCCCCAGGAAATTGCAAATATTGTAGCAAGAATTGAGCTTATAACAGAAGCAAATCCATTTATAGACCAAGCCCAAGGTATCAGTTCAGATGAAATCTCACTTGTAAATCTAATGCCCATCGGAAATGGAGCACCCATTAGAAATCCAATTGGTGCTAAGATGAGAAGACATGATAATAATCTAACATAAAAGGAATAAATCATCACGTTTTTTAATAATATTAGTGATAAAAAAAGTAAAAGCAGAATGAGAATAAGTAAAACACCAATTTTTACAGAAAAATATTTTGTATTTTTACCAAGATACAAGCTGCCAAGACCTGAAAAAAACAAGATTGAGAATAATACTGTGGATATGGAGTAAATAGGATGACCTAAATATAGTATAAATTTCTGCATAAGTGAAATCTCAATGAATAAATAACCAATACCTATTGAGAAGAAGTATATAAATATAATCCATCTAAATATATTCTGTCTAGAAATAATCCGCTTGGATGGTTTAAATTTAGATTTTCTTGAAGACTTAAATCTTTTACTTCTAATTATCAAGGGTATGATGATAAGTATTATGGAGAGTAGAATGGCAAATATTAAAAGGACAAATAGAATTAAGTAACCACTACCGCCAAAAGGTAACCATGTTTTTCCATAAAAAGCCAATATCTTAGGTAGATGACTTGCTTCAAAGAAATGAAAGAAAAATGGTCTATTATCTGTTGTTGGTCTGATATCAAATTCATACTCTGAAATGAAGTCCTCTCTACTTGCACCAGCTATCTTGGAAAAGGTTTCATAATAATGCGGTTTAACCATTTTTATATTTTTATTTACCACATCAAGCCTAATATTGTCATAATATATTAAGTCAAAACCCATCTTATCGCGGAAATCTCTTATTTTATCTTTTTCATCTCCTGAGAATTTTACATTTTTAACCATGATAAAAGATGTTGAAAATGTTCTAATTGCAACTATTCTTTCATTAGGATTTTTTATTCCAAGCTCATCTAAACTAGCTAAAATTGTAGAGAATATTTTTAGACTTTCACTTGGAGGAAGTTGAAGCCACCTTGAAATGCATAAAATTCCATCATTCTCTAAATGATTATAATACTGCTTTATTGCTTCAACTGTATATTTATAATTTTCTCCAAGACTATATGTTCCCGCTGTAACAGCTTTGTAGCTATCATCCAGACATAAAAATACCAAATCAAATTTATGTTTTGAGGCTGAAATGAAATTTCGACCTTTCTCATTTATAACTTTTACATTTGGCAAATCCAAGATATTTCCACAGAAATCCTTAAAATCTTCTTTAAGGAGATTAGTTAAAATTGGATTTTCTTCAACAACTACTATCTCTTTGCAGTTATGTTGAAGTGCAGATAGAATGTCCAAATTACCGTTTGGATTTAATAGAACTACCTTTGAATCTGGTTTAAGCATGTAAGCAATACATGAAGGTAGATAATTGAGAAAATCAGTTGTATTTTTAGTCTCATCATAGAAAGTTATAGGGGAAATGTCATTTCCATCTGTAGTAACCCCTATTTGTTTCGGGATAGTAATTGGATATTTTAAACTTAAACCTGGTGCACTATGTATCTTATCACTTTCTATAACATCAACTTTTGAAAAAGCATTCCACCTGGTTAGAATGATTTTTGAACCAGAAAATTGTTTCAACTGGCTCAATGTTTTTTGAGGAGCCATTCTTATCTGGAAAAAATTTGGAGTAAAGATAATTAATATTATAATTAAAAAAAATGAAATGAACTTCACCAACTTATATTTTTTAAATTTTGTTCTATGTTTTGGTAAAAATAAGATAGAGGCAATAATTCCAAGTCCAGCTATAATTAACACAAGTTTCTCCCCTCCAAAAAAAGGAATTGCCAGAACTATAAAGAAACTTCCAATTGAAGATCCAATAAGATTGTAAAAGTAAACTTCATGTACTTTTTCTGATTTCAAAGAAAGCAAAATTCCCAAGCAAACTCCAGAAAAGAAAAAGGGGGCAGTTAATCCTAAATACCAGATAAAAAGATATAAGAATTGTATTTTCTCCCAGGCTATCCTATATGAGTCAAAAGGAACAAGATTGAATATTAAATAACCCAAAATTGTAGTTAAGGAAAATAGAAAAGAGAAAAGCGAAAGATTATACTTGCTCTTTAATGATATTCTTTTTTCATTTTTTAGATCTTTATTAACAGTATTATTTTTTAAAAATATGGTGTTTGTTTGTTTTTCATTATTAGAATTATTACTAATAAATATTGAGAGATAAGTACCACTTGCCCCAAACCCAAGCAATGCAATACTTACTATCATGAAAGCAAAATGATACCACAAAGATATCGAAAACAACCTGGTAAAAAGAGCTTGAAGAGCTAATGTTGAAACAGACAAGAGGAAAATTCCAAGATTATTAGACTTAAAGTTTTTTAATTTTTTATTAAACATTCTCATTATCTTTTTTACGAAAATATATTATGTCTTTTTTCTCTTCATAACCCAGGCTTTTTGCCATATTTTTAGATCTCTTATTACTATCATGAATTTGCATAGCAAAAACCATACACCCTTTTCTACGAAGAACATTTTCTGCCTTAAGACACAATTTTTTTGCCAAACCTTTTCCTTGAAACTCAGGGTCTACTGCAATTCTATTTAGCCAACCTTTTCTTCCATCATATGTAGCTAAAACTAAACCCACTATCTTTCCGTTATCTTCTGCAACAAGAAAAAGGTCTGGATTAGCTTTTAATTCTTTCAATATATGTTCTCTGGAATCTCTTCCATCTGGCTTATAGTCTAATCCCGATCTCTCCCAGAGTTCAATAAGTCTCTCATAGTCTTCTTCTTTCATTACCCTGATCTTCATTTTCTATACCCATCTATTTGTATTTTGTTTAATTAATTTAAGTCTAAACAAAAATTTAATAATTTAAGAAACTGTATTAAAATTTTTATTAATTTTAAAAGATTTATTAAAGTTTATTTTTTATCAAAAGGTTCTTTTTTCAATTTAAACATTCTAATGATTTCATCTTTTGCTTTAATAGAGTTTTTCCAGGAATCTTTATCTTTCTCTTTTAAATTTAATCTCTCGAACTCATCCTCATCGGTAATTATAATTTTTCCTTCAGGACTTATAAAGATATCCAATAATAAATCAGTCCATATAATTTCATTATCAGATATTTTTGGAGGTTCAGTTATATTACAATACCATCCTTTCAAGTGATTATCCTTACCACCTCTTATCTCAAAAATGTTGAACCATTTATTTTTAAAATAATATTCAGTAAAAATATCACCAATCTTAAGAATTAAATATTCCAGGTCCAAATTCTTATATCTATATATGGATTCTATGACTGTGAGATCATCGTTACTTTTTATGACTTTACCATTCCAACTTCCTAGAAATTTCCCAAAAGGGTCTAATTTTTTAACAGTAACAAATAAATTTTTCATTAAAACTTCTTGCAAAACTTAAGAAATGCAATTAACAAAATCTATTATATAAAGAATAATACAGGGAGGAGTAATTCACTGATATAAGAAATATAGTGCAAATGCTCCCGCAAGCATTATTAAAACTGCTGGAACAAGCAATTTGTATAGCTTTTTTGAATCAGCGTTGAAATAATCCTTGGTGATAGCTAAACAGACATGAACAGGTGATAACAACACTCCTGCAAATCCTGCAACAAAAGCGAAAACAACATTACCTATATTAATCCCACTTTGATTTACAAGAAATGGCATAATAATTGGAAAAGAGATTCCAACTTCAGCATGTGTAACACCAGTCATCAATCCTGCAATCAGGGGAATTACAGCGATTATAATTATATTTGGAACATTAATTGAGATTAAATATTCGGGAAGAATGTTAACAGCACCACTATAAATAAGTGAATCCTTAAAGAGCATTAACCCGAATACTATAAAGAACATAGACAGATATTTCTTAAAATCAAAATCCTTGTAAATTTCTGGAATATATTTTTTAAATGTGATTAATAAAATAGTGATAACAATTGTCAGAACTATTATGATGTTAATCTTGAAAACAACAACAGCAACAATAACTGCTAATATTGGTAATAGCCCAATTAATAGATTGAAAATTGTCTCTTTTTTTAACTTTTTATAATGATTTTTAGGTTTTTTAGAAAGAATTTTCTTTTTTAGCTTGTAATCAAAATTCTCTGGCTTTTTAGAAATATGCTTTGAATATTCAGAGATTTTTTCTGGGTTTTTGTCTTTTAAATCAAATAAAAATAAAACTCCCGTAGTCATTGCAAGCAAAGTTATTGGAATCTGATGCAATATTAGTTCTGAGAG